>JAYVTP010000413.1:0-2572 GCA_043788685.1 Pseudolysobacter sp.
CATCGCGCGTGCGTATGCTTCGGCACAACGCGGGCACTCTTGCTTGTGCTGCAGAAATGCGGCGTCGCGCGTTTTCGGATCGACCGCGAGCTGGCGGCGGAACTCAAGGCAGTTCATACAGCTCCGCCTCGTCCTTGCCGAGCAATACCGCTTTGAGTTTCTGCCGCGCACGGAACAACTGCGTCATTACCGCGGCGCCGGAAAGGTTCAGCTCGCATGCAATTTCGTCGCAGGAAAAACCGCCGAGCACCTGCATCAGCAGCGGCTCACGATATTTTGGCTCCAGTTGCAGCATCGCCGCCCGGATCATCCCGGACTCGCCTGCACGCTCCGGAGTCATCCCGCCTTCGTCTTGCACATCGATCTCCGAAATATCACTCACTGGTGGGGTTTTGCGCTCGTACAAGCGCGCATGTTCGCGGCGCAATATGGTAATCAGCCATGCCTTGGCGGCGTCGCTTTCACGCAAGGAATCGATCGATCGCCACGCGCGCAAAAAAGTTTCTTGCACCAAATCCTGCGCGAGTGTGTTGTCGCGACAAAGCCAAAACGCGTAACGATACAAATCCCCGGACAGGGTTCGCACCAGCGCATCGAACTGGCGTTGCTTGCTGCTAACAGGCAAGATGACCGGCGTGACTGTCATTTGCTTTCACCGAACATTAGCGAATGCGCTCGAGTATGCCTTCGAGCTCATCGCTATTGTGGTAGTAAATCACCAATTTTCCGCGACCATTGCGCGTGTGTTGCACGCTGACGCGGGCCGCGAGTTTTTCCGACAGATCGCGTTCGAGGGCGAGAATATTCGGATCGGATTTCGGCGTTGCGGGTTTGCTGTTTGCAGCGATCGGGATTTCCTGACCACGACGCACCGCGGCTTCGAGTTCACGCACCGACCATTCCTGTTCGACCGCCGCGCGCGCCAGACTGATCGCCTGCTCTGCGGGCAAGGTCAGCAATGCACGTGCGTGCCCCATGTCGAGCTTGCGTTGTTCGAGCAGGGTTTTGATCTGCGCTGGAAGATCCATCAATCGCAACAGATTGCTGACCGACGCGCGCGAACGCCCGACCGCCTCGGCGACTTGCTGATGGGTCAAACCGAATTCATCGATCAGGCGTTTCAGCGCTTGGGCTTCTTCGAGCGGGGTGAGTTCTTCGCGCTGGATATTTTCGATCAGCGCCATCGCCACCACGGCTTGATCAGGCACCTGTTTGACCAGCACCGGCACATCGCTGAAGCCCGCGAGTTGCGCCGCACGCCAGCGGCGTTCGCCGGCGATGATCTCGAACGTGCCCGCCTTGCCGCTGCTGATTTCGCGCACTACGATCGGCTGGATCATGCCTTGCGCACGGATCGAATCGGCGAGCTCCTGCAGGCGCTCGGGATCCATATGCTGGCGCGGCTGATACGGCCCGGGCTGGATGCGCGTGACCGCGATACTGCGCAGCTCACCTTCATCGATTTCGGTTTCCGCACCGGCGCCGATCAGCGCATCCAGGCCGCGGCCCAATCCTCGTTTCTTGGCTGCCATGCGTGGATTTCCTAGACCGGATGGGAAGTAGCGGGCGAGGCGCGTTCGCGTCGCAGCATTTCACCTGCCAGGCCGAGATAAGCAATGGCACCGCGCGATTCGCGATCGTATTGCGTGATCGGCATACCGTGACTCGGCGCTTCGGCCAGTCGCACATTGCGCGGGATGATCGAGCGCAAGACCTTGTCGCCAAAATGCTTGGTAAGCTGCGCCGAAACTTCGTTGCCGAGGTTGTTGCGGATATCGAACATCGTGCGCAACAGGCCTTCGACTTCGAGCCCCGGATTGAGCCGCGCGCGCACCGCCTTGATCGTATCGAGCAGGCTGGATAATCCTTCCAGCGCGAAGTATTCGCATTGCACTGGAATCAGCACGCCGTGCGCCGCAGTCAAAGCGTTGATCGTGAGCAGATGCAACGACGGCGGACAGTCGATCAGGATAGTGTGGTAACGATCACCGAGCGTCGCAAGCACACCTTTCAAGCGCGTTTCGCGCGCCAGCGCATCCATCAGCTTGACTTCGGCGGCGGTCAGATCGCCGCTGCCCGGCAACAAATCGTAGCCGGCAGACGTGGTCACGATCGCCTGCGCGATCGGCACTTCTTCGAGCAGCACATCGCAGCCGTTGGGTTTGGCATCGCGTTTGTCGATGCCTGAAGCCATCGTCGCATTGCCCTGCGGATCGAGATCAATCACCAGCACGCGCCGACTTGCCTCGGCCAGCGCCGCGGCCAGGTTTACACACGTCGTGGTCTTGCCAACCCCGCCTTTTTGATTGGCGATGGCGATGATGCGCGTCATGCGGGTCTCATGCTCATTCGATGTCCGGCATAGTCACACGGGAATCCGGAAACATCGCATACCGCCTGTTTCTGGGCCACACAGTTTACATGGACATAACGGATTGCTGCACATTTACGCCGCGACCGCTGTTTTTCGCACCATGATGAGGTGGCGCTCAGCGTCCAAGCCCGGCACCTGCAAGCGCTCGCTGCCGGCCAGTTCGAATCCCGCCGGCATCGCTGAAATTTCATCTTCGGG
>JAYVTP010000414.1:0-2922 GCA_043788685.1 Pseudolysobacter sp.
GCGGGTTGCACGACCGCGCGGAAACGAATCCAACCACAGATTTTCTGACGGAGTCGCATCAGCGCAACTACAATGCGCGCCATGCAATTCGACTCCTTCACCTTTCTGGTTTTTTTCGCGCTCGTGCTCGCGACCTACAACGCCATTCCGGCGTGGAGCGCGCGCAAGTGGTTTCTGCTGCTGGCGAGTTACGTTTTTTATGCGGCGTGGAATCCGCCGTTCGTGCTGTTGCTGATCGCATCCACCACACTCGACTGGTGGATCGCGCAACGCATCAATGCTGCGACCGATGCACGACGACGCAAAGCGTGGATCGTGGCAACCTTGCTGGTCAATCTCGGCGTGCTCGGTTATTTCAAATACAGTCGATTCCTGCTGGATAATTTCGCCGCGTTGCTCGACACGATCGGTGTGCATTACCTACCGGCAAAACTCGATATCGTGTTGCCGATCGGTATCTCGTTCTACACGTTTCATTCGTTGTCGTATTGCCTGGATATCTATCGCGGCAAATTCGCACCGACGCGTAGCTGGCGCGATTACGCGCTGTACGTTGGATTTTTTCCGCAACTCGTCGCCGGCCCGATCGTGCGCTTTACCCAGATGCGCGCGCAGATCGAAACACCGCGCCGTTCCACCCCAGCCGGGCTAGGCCTCGGCCTGACCTTGCTCGTACTCGGCCTGTTCGAAAAAATCGTGCTCGCCGACAGTATTTTTGCGCCGGCTGCCGATGCACTGTTCAACAAGCCGCAAGCCGCCGGGAGTGCTCTTGCGTGGTCGGGAACATTCGCGTTCACCGGGCAGATTTTCTGCGATTTCGCCGGCTACTCGAGTTGTGCGCTCGGCGCGGCACTCGCGCTCGGTTTCACCTTGCCGATCAACTTCCGCAATCCGTATGCAGCGATCGGTTTTTCGGATTTCTGGCGGCGCTGGCATATCTCGCTATCGAGCTGGTTGCGCGATTATCTGTACATCGGCCTCGGCGGCAATCGCCACGGCGCATGGCGCACGTATCTGAATCTGATGCTGACGATGCTGATCGGCGGACTGTGGCACGGCGCAGCATGGACGTTCGTGGTCTGGGGCGGCTTGCATGGCATTTATCTGTGCATCGAACGTTTGCTTCGCGAACAACTTGCGCCGGCGCGCTGGCAGCAAAATGCCATCGTGCGATTTGGTTATGGTGTGCTGACCTGGTTCGGCGTGATGTTCGCGTGGATCTGGTTTCGCGCGAACGATTTTTCATCGGCGTGGCTAATCCAGAGCAAGTTGTTCGACGTATCAACGTTGCGCGCCGGCATTGCCGCATCGGGCAGCGATCAGCGAATCGCGGTAGTCGCCTTGCTTGCTCTGGTCGCGGTGCACTGGCTATTTCGCGAGCGAGACATCAAGCAATTATTCACGCGCATGCATCCGCTGCTGCTGGGTTTGCTGCTCGCGATCATGTTGAGCATGGTCGTGCTTTCGCCGGGAGAGAATCATGCTTTCATCTACTTCCAATTCTGATTCCGTCAGCACGGAATCCGGCGCCGGCAAACGCTGGCTGATGACGTGGTTGATCGCGCTGAGTTTGGTCGCGATGACACTCGGCGCGGTCGAATATCACTGGCGTGGTCGCGACTATCGCCCGACGATTCTCGATTCCACGTTGCTCTGGTCGGTACAACGCGACCGTGTTTACGCGCAGTCGCGAACGCCGCTGTTGTTGCTCGGCGCGTCGCGCAACGAGTTCGGTGTCGACATGAAGGTCATGCGCGAATTGCTGCCGCGGTATCTTCCGATCATGCTTGCGGTGAATGCGCACTATCCTTTGGGCACGCTGCGTGATCTGGCCAACGATGAAAACTTCCGTGGCATCGTAGTCTGCGATGTGGACAGTTTCGGCTTGCTACGCGAGCTGTTTGAAATGCAGCGCGAATACGTGCGTTATTACCATCAACAATGGACGCCAAACTGGCATCTGCATCGGCTATTGCTGAATCGCTGGCAGGCGCGTGCATTGATCGCCGATCCCGCTTTCGGCCTCGTCGCGAGTATGCGGCGCTGGCTGGATAGCGCGGGCGAACCATTCCACAACTACATCAACTTGCATGCCGACCGCAGCGGTGATCTGGATTTTTCACGCACCGATGCGGAAGCGATCAAGCGCCATTTTGCAGACACGCTCGAAGGCAATGTCGCTGGCATGCCGAAACGCTCGGCGGATGAATGGCTGGCCGATCTCGCTCCGGTCGGCGAATGGGCAAAACGTATCGAAGCACGCGGCGGACGTGTCATTTTTTTCCAGAGCGCGGTCCACGGATTGCAGCAAACTGCGATCGATCACGTGATGCCACGCGCATTGTATTGGGATCGTTTCGCCAGCACCGTTGCGATCGCGCTGTCGGGCACCGATGAGCCCAGCCTCAACGCGTTTCCACTACCCGACGATTCGCATCTCGACTATCACGACAAACCCGCCTACACACGCGCACTCGTCGATGTGCTGGTCGCGCACGGCTGGCTGCAGCGTTGAGGCGAAACCAACCTGTCGAACGACGCAACGTGGGGGTTTAAACCGATCCGCGTTGCGTGAAACCATTCGTGTTGCAGTCAGACGGATATCACTTGGACCTGCGTATGCGCAATGCGTGCGTGCCCGCAAACAGCGCGCCAAGCAGCAAAGCCAACAACGCGTAATTCGATAGTGTCGGCAAGGCCGCGACAGGCTGGATTACGGCCGGCGCACCGTCGTAGCAAATACTGACAGCACCGAAGCTATCCTGCGGATTGGCTGCCGCGAGATTGATTGCCGCGCTGCCAACATTCAAGGAACCACCGCCGCCGAGGGTGTCGGTGATTTTGTGTAAAGGGGATTATCGTTACTGCTGCGGCATACGTTCATCGAACAGAATAGTGAATCGGTTCAGCGCTGATTTCCGG
>JAYVTP010000415.1:0-7180 GCA_043788685.1 Pseudolysobacter sp.
AACCAGCGCGATCGCAGCGAAGCCGACGCCGTAGACAATGTAGGCGGCACGCAGTTCGTCCAGCGTGCGCAGCGTGAAGTCGTGATCGCCCATCCAGCCGGCGCTTGCACCCGCGAACAGCAGCGAAAACAGCAAACGCAATGGATAAACATACAACATAACAAGAAACACCAGCAGCAGACTCAGCACCAATCCCGTTGCATCCTCGATGCCGTAATAACGTCCCCAGTTGCGATGCGAATTCCACATCCGCGCGATCAGTAGAAAGCACGCCGCGAACGCCGGAATGCCGCGCAGCGCCAGCAACATCTCCGGCACCGATTCGGGAATATGTCCGATCGAAATCACCACCAGCGTCAGCGAGAACGCAAATGCCGCATCGACAAAACCTTCGAGTCGTGTCGGTTGATGGCGACGAACCTGCAAGACGTCGGCGCTCGATTTGGGTTTGCGCATGATTGAGTTCTCTCCGAAAGGTCGAGCATAAGCAACTGCGCGGCGCGCGGCAAAGTCGGCGACCAGCTAGAATACCCAGAGTGCTGACCGGGAGTTCACGATGTTCGTTGCCGCACCGCTGCAAGCCACTACCAAAACTGCGTTGTACGAGGAGTTGGCCGGGCAGGCGCGTGGCCTCATGTTTGGCGAGCGCGATCGCATCGCCAACGCCGCGAATTTTGCCGCACTCGTGTATCACGCGCTGCCCGATGTGAACTGGGCTGGATTCTATTTCTACGACGGCCATGAACTCGTCGTCGGCCCATTTCAGGGCAAACCGGCGTGCATCCGTATTGCACTCGGTCGTGGTGTTTGCGGCACCGCCGCGAGCACGCGCGAGACGCAGCTCGTCGCCGATGTCGATGTATTTCCGGGACACATCGCGTGTGATGCGGCATCGCGTTCGGAAATTGTCGTGCCGCTGTATCTCGATGATCGCCTGATCGGCGTTTGGGATGTCGATAGCCCAATCCCGGCGCGTTTCGACGATGAAGATCGTGTTGGCATGGAAACGTTGGCGGCGGTTTTTCTGGCTGCATTGGTGAGCGAGGACAAGTAATGGCGACCGCAGAAAAAATTCGCAATGTCGGGCCGAAGTCGGCGGCGTGGCTGCGCCAGATCGGGGTCAAGACGCAGGAAGACTTGCTGCGCATCGGTCCGGTCGAATCCTTCATGAAGGTCAAGCGCGCGGGGTTTCGCGTGAGCCTGAACCTGCTGTATTCGCTGGCCGGCGCGATCGACGGTTGTCACTGGACTGATCTCTCCGAGGAACGCCGCGCCGAATTGCTGGCCGCCGTTGCTGCTGCCGAAACTGCGCAGCCGATCCGCACGCGCTGGCAGAAAGCCGCGGATGCGAGCGATCGCAGCGCGCGCGCCGAATCATCCGATGACACTGACTCGGATTCGGGTCAGCACGATTCGACCGAGTCGGAATCGGAAGAATCACCAACGCATCAAG
Organism: Pseudolysobacter sp.; assembly: GCA_043788685.1. Classification (GTDB taxonomy): domain Bacteria; phylum Pseudomonadota; class Gammaproteobacteria; order Xanthomonadales; family Rhodanobacteraceae; genus Pseudolysobacter. The sequence continues at coordinate 1,454 of JAYVTP010000415.1, forward strand.
ATCATGTCAGCAGCCGTTTCGAATAATTCGGTCTGGAGTGTTTTGGTGCCTATCGGCTTTCGCCGCGAAATTCCCGGCAACTTGCCGCAGCAATAAATTTGGCGTATTGTTTCTCCAGCAATAAGGAGAATTCGCCTTGAACGCCGCAAGAAAACTCGCGCCGCAACCACGCAGCGTGATGACCAAGGCAGTCGTGCGCGCCGCCGGTTTGCTCGAAGTCAGCCAGACTCGCGTTGCCGAAATTCTCGGCGTGAGTTCGGCCACCGCCTCGCGCATGGCCAGCGGCAGCTATCAGATTGCCGAAGACAGCAAACAATGGGAACTCGCCGCGTTGTTCGTGCGCCTGTTCCGTTCGCTGGATGCGATCGTCGGCTCCAGTGATAGCGTCGCCAGGCAATGGTTGTGGAGCGAGAACACCGCGCTCGGCGGCATTCCCGGTGAACTCATTCGCACTACCGAGGGGCTGGTCCGTGCCGTCCATTACCTGGACGCCGCGCGCGGTCGCCTCTAAGGCGGCGCCGCGGCAAGTCAAATTATGGCGCGCGGTCGAGGCGCAGCATGTCGCATCGACGCGGCGGCTGACCGACAACGTCGAGGAACAATCGCTGCTTGAAGATTTGCTCGAACGCGCCAAGCCGCCGCTGCCGCTGGATGCGTTGAAGCTGCATTACTTGCTGGCCACGCCGTTTCGTTATCCCACGCCGTTCGGTTCGCGCTTTCGCGCGGCTTCCGATCCGGCACTCTGGTACGGTGCCGAGGAGCGCCGCACCGCGTGTGCAGAACTCGGTTATTGGCGCTGGCGCCTGCTAAGCGACAGCACCGGATTGAGCGGACTCGGGCCATCGCCGCAAACTTTGTTTCAAGCCAAAGTAGCGGCGATCACGGTCGATCTCGAGGACAAACCTTTCGTGCGCGATCGCCTCGTTTGGATGCAGAAAAACGATTACGCTGCGACCCAGGAATTCGCCCGTAGCGCGCGCGCCGCCGAGATTGGCGTGATCCGCTATCGCTCGGTGCGTGATCCGCTAATCGGGCATTGCGGCGCTGTGCTCACGCCGCTCGCATTCTCCAGCGCAAAACCGCTCAAGCAGGAAACCTGGTTTCTCACCGTGTCACGCACTCACGTGACGTGGCAGTGCGAGGAAGAAGTCTTCGAGTTTTCTGCAGCGAATTTCTGATCATTGCAAGAAATATTTCGTGATGCCCGGGACGATTTCGACCGGCAACCCTCCCCATGCTTGCGCAATGAGACATCGGTTCGCTGTCTTGCGCGTGAAAAACGCGTGATGCATCCGGCTTGGCTTTACTGGCGTACACATGACTACGGCCGTGGGCCGTTGCCAATCATCCATTGCCAAGGAGTGAACTCATGAAAATCCGCTACATCACACAGGCCGTTGCGGTCGCGTTGTTCGCACTCGCCGCCGGCCAGGCTGCACAAGCCTCCAGTCATCGCGAGGCGCCGTTCATCACCGAGCATCCCAAAGTCGATGGCGCGGATTTCTACATGTTCCGCAGTTACGAATCGGGTCGTGATGGTTATGTCACCCTGATCGCGGATTACCTGCCGCTGCAGGATTCGTACGGCGGCCCGAACTATTTCTCGCTCGATCAAAACGCGTTGTACGAAATCGAAATTGACAATAACGGCGATGGCAAGGAAGACATTACCTTCCAGTTCCAGTTCAAGAATACCTACGCGGTTCCGGCGTTGACTGTCGGTGGCAAATCCGTACCCGTGCCGCTGCTGAATATCGGCGGCATTGGTCCCGGTGTAACTGACGGCGACGCCAACAAGAGTCTGATCGAAACCTATAACGTGAACGTGGTGCGCGGCAATCGTCGCACTGGTACGTCGCAGGCTGCTACCAACCTCACCAGCGGCGGCACGACCTTCCGCAAACCGACCGACAATATCGGCAACAAGTCGATTCCGAATTATCCGGCTTATGCAAATAACCACGTTTTCAGCATCGGTATTCCGGGCTGCGATGCGGGCCGCGTTTTTGTCGGTCAGCGCAAGGATCCGTTCGTCGTCAACCTCGGTGAAATCTTCGATCTGGTCAATTTGAATCCAGTTGGATCGCCCAGCGCCAAGCCGAATATCATCGCTGACAAAAACGTCACCTCGCTCGAACTCGAAGTGCCGATCGCGTGCCTCACCACGGGCGGCGATCCGGTGATCGGCGGCTGGACCACGGCCAGCCTGCATCAGGCCGACGTGCTCAATCCGCATCCGAAAGGCGTCGTTGCCGGTGCCAGCAGTTCGCAGGGCGCACACGTTCCCGGCGGCGCGTGGACACAGGTTTCGCGTCTCGGCATGCCGCTGGTGAATGAAGTCGTGATCGGCTTGCCTGACAAGGATCGCTTCAATGCCAGCGAGCCGAAAGACGATGCGCAGTTCGCCAATTATGTGACCAATCCATCGTTGCCGGCATTGCTCGAAGTGCTGTTCGGCGTGAAAGCGCCGCAGGTATTTCCGCGCACCGATCTGGTGGCAGTGTTCCTCACCGGTGTCACTGGTTTGAACCAGCCCAAGACCGTCACGCCCGCCGAAATGCTGCGCCTGAATACCAGCATCGCGGCACTCGCACCGGCCGCGCAAAAAACCCTGGGTGTGCTCGCTGGCGATACCTCGGGTTTCCCGAACGGTCGTCGACTCGGCGATGACGTCGTGGATATTTCACTGCGTGCCGCGATGGGCGTATTGCTGACTGCCGCGCAAGCGCCATCCGGCCAGTTGCCATACACCGATCAAAGTTCGTTGACGGCGACCGATTTCGACGCGGCCTTCCCGTATGTCAAAGCGCCGTTGCCGGGTTCGCCGAACACCGCCAGCTCGGGTAAGACCAACGCCGTGGCAGGGAGATAGACCATGAAACGTTTGCTTTTGCCGATCATCGTGGCATGCAGCATGCTGCTGGCAAGTTGCGGCGGCAGCTCGAACAGTAACCACAGCGGCAGCACCACGCCGCCGGTGGTCACGCCGCCACCACCTACCAGCACCAGCTTCACGAGCTATGTTATTACCTTGCTTGCGCAGGCAGCCAACAGCTTGCCTGCAGAAATCAACGACGTGATGCTGAGTTTCCCGGACGAGACCAATCCGACCGCGTTCGATAGCGTTGTTGGTTCGCAATAAGCATCGCTTGATGCATGCAACAACTCGCAGGACGGCAAAGGCCATCGGCACGGTACTGTGTCGGCGGCCTTTGCTTTTGGCTATCTTTATGGCTATCTGCGAAACTACGCAGGCAGCGCCTTATCGTCCGGCAAGTGCGGATATCGTGCTCGAAACCTTACCCGCAGGTACGGCCACATTGCGCACATTGCGGGGGAATCAAATCGCCGCGAGTAGCGGTAAATCCATCTCGCTCGACGATGCGATGCTGATCGCGCGGCGTTACATCGAGCTTGGTCAAACCCAATCCGATCCACGCTATTACGGTTACGCCGAAGCCACGCTGCAACCGTGGTGGAGCCAGCCCGATCCGGCCGGATTGCGCGTGATGCGTGCGCGCATATTGCAATTCCGTCATCAGTTTCTCGCTGCGCTGGCCGAGCTTGAGCCGGCACTGCAAACCGATCAATTCAACGGCGATGCATGGCTGCTGTTCGCGGTCATCGAACAAGTACAAGGCAATGTCAGCGCCGCGCGCGCGGCCTGTCTCAAGGTAATTCCAATTACCGATCCGTTGGTCGGCAGCACTTGTGTCGCCAGCGTTGGCGCGATGAGCGGCAAGTCGGAAAAGAGCGCCGCGCTGCTGCAGTCCGCGTTGCAGCAAGCCACCGCCGCCGATGCTCCAACCCGCATCTGGGCATGGACCACGCTCGGCGAAATCCAGGTGCGGCGCGGCTTGAATAGCGAGGCCGAGGCTGCGTTCAAGCAGGCGCTCGTCATCACGCCCGACGATGTTTATGCACTCGCTGCGTATTCCGATTTGTTGCTGCAAACTCAGCGCGCCACCGAGGTGATGAGCTTGCTAGCCACACATCGCCAAGCCGATGCACTGCTGCTGCGACTCGCGATTGCCGCAATGCTCACGCACGATGCCGAGGCCGGCGCGCTGCGTGACGCCTTGGCGCAACGTTTTAGCGAAGCGCGCGAACGTGGCGACGATGCGCATCTGCGCGAACAGGCACGTTTCACGCTGGAACTCGATCACGATGCGGCCGCTGCGCTGATCCTCGCGCAAAAAAATTGGAAGGTGCAACACGAAGCCGCCGATGCCGAGTCGCTGCTCGCCGCGGCGCTCGCTGCGCAGCAACCGCTGGCCGCTCAACCGGTACTAGATTGGCTGAAAAGCACCGGCATCGAAGATGTGCATGCGGCTGAATTGGTCAAGTGTCTCGATGCGGGAGCGAAGCCGTGAGGCGTTTTCGCCTGCATCGATTCAGCGTGTGGTTAGTCGTTGCCAGCGCATTGCTGTTCGGCGCGAATGCGCAAGCGCACAAACCCAGCGACAGTTATCTGAGCCTGCATGCCGAGAGTGGCCAGAACGATTTGCAGGGCCAGTGGGATATCGCCTTGCGCGATCTCGATCTCGTGCTGACGCTCGACAGCAACGCCGACAACAACATCACTTGGGGCGAACTCAGCCCGCGCGAAAAAGAGATCGAGAGCTACGTTTTTTCGCATCTGCAAATCCGCGTAGACGAACTCGCTTGCCCGATCACACCGACCGAATTGCTGGTTGATTCGCACAGCGATGGCACGTATGCGGTGCTGAAATTTTCTGCGCATTGTGTCGCGCCGCCGAAGTCGCTGAACGTGCGTTACGGCTTGTTGTTCGATCTCGATCCGAGTCATCGTGGACTGCTCAATCTGAGCGCTGGCGCGATCACGCAAAGCGCAGTTTTCGCGCCAGATCAGGCCGAGATCAAGTTCGATCTGGCCGCAAGTTCGTTGTGGCGCCAGTTGCTGCAATACATCGTCGAAGGCATCTGGCATATCTGGCTCGGCTTTGATCACATTCTGTTCTTGATCTCGCTGCTATTACCGGCGGTGCTGATTCGTGAGCGCGATCGCTGGATAGCCGCGCCGCGGCTCGGTGCCGCGGTCGGTCATGTGATCGGCGTCGTCACCGCGTTCACCGTGGCGCATTCGCTGACCTTGAGCCTGGCCGTGCTCGGCGTGATTTCATTGCCTTCGCGACTGGTCGAATCGCTGATCGCATTTTCGGTGGTGCTCGCTGCGCTGAACAACGTGTGGCCGCTGGTGACTCGGCGGGCGTGGCTCATCGCGTTTTTCTTCGGCCTGATTCACGGCTTCGGGTTTGCCAGTGCGCTGAACGATCTTGGTCTGCCCAAGCAGGCGCTGGCGTTGTCGTTATTCGGCTTCAACGTCGGCGTGGAAATCGGTCAGCTCGCAATCGTCAGTGTGTTCGTGCCGCTGGCGTTCCTGTTGCGGCGTACCGGTTTTTATCGGCGCGGCGTGCTGGTTGCCGGCTCGTTGTTGATCGCGCTGGTGGCGCTGGGCTGGCTGATCGAGCGCGCTTTCAACATCAGCCTGTATGCGCAGTTTTAGTCAGCGAATTTTCTGCGGTATCAAATAAGCAAAAAGCTATTCCGCAATGATCGCCACGGGCGTGATTGCTGCGACATCGCGCGCCATATTCGGTGCCGCGCCCGCTGTCAGCATGTGCGCATTTTTCCAGTTGCCGAGACGATAATACCCAAGCGACAGGATCATCGAGGCGAGCGCGCCGAGCGGAAAACTCCACCAGA
>JAYVTP010000416.1:0-6892 GCA_043788685.1 Pseudolysobacter sp.
TTCCTTCGTATTGTTTGTCAGTGAAGTACAGACAATACACTTTGCCGCCAGACGGTAGCACCGACTGTACGCGCCGCGTCCATGTATCGGCCTGTTCGCGTCCCTCGCAGAAACGCAGATACACGGAGAATTGACAACGCTCGAAGCCGAAATCCAGCAGATCGTGGCGAAAGTCGTTGGCGGCTTTGCGATTTTCATCGGTGTCTACCGGCAGGTCGAACATGACCAGCATCCACATAAGTCGATAGGCGCACAGCGGCGGTGCGGGCCGACGCTCAGTGCGTCTCCCCGTCGTTGAGCGGCCCATGGCGTTCGTCCAGTACGTGCGAAATAGCGTCGCTGCTCGCCAAAGGCAGCTCCAGTTTGGCAGTCGGTATTTCGTAGATTTGTGCCAGCGAGATGCAGAGGCGCTGCACCACTACGGATACGGGGCTGATACCGTAGTCCGTTTGCACACTGCGAGTGGGCAACAGGGCCAAGGCGCGTTTGCTGCCCGCATCAACTTGCGTTGCGCCTTTCATGATCAGGCGGCGCACCCAGATATCCACCAGCGGGCGAAACGGCTCCATCATGTCGTCCACGAGGCGCATCGGATTGCCTTCATTGGCATGGTGTAGCGGGATACCTGGGTGCAAGCCCGCTGCAATGAGATGGCGGGCGACTGTGGCGCGCAGCACGGTATAGCCATAGTTGAGCAGCGCATTGCTGCCGTCAGCATCTTGATCGCGGCGAAACTCCGAGCCGAACAACATACCCCAATAAACGCGCGCCGCCTGGCCTTCAATATTGCTGGGATCTCCCGCGCGAACTTTGCATGCGAGTCGGCGTAGCGGCACCTGCGAGCCGCCAATCAAATCGATTACAGCGGCCTGCATGCTGATCTTGGATTGCACGACTTTTCGCCAGAGTCGCTTGCGTAGAGGCAGGCTCGCACGCAGTTGCGCGTCCATGCGCGCGGCTTGGCGGTGATGACCCTCAATCGGCCAAAGGATTGCTGCGGGGCGATGATTAGCCCCGCAAAGCACAAACGGTGCACCGCGTTCGGCCAAGGCCACCAGCAGATTATTGCTATAGCTCAGACCATGCGCATTGCCGATCAATGCCGCCACATCGTCGATCGGCGTGCGCCCGATTTCCTCGCCACGATGATTGACAAGCAGAAACCCTCGCTCCAATGACAAGTAGCGATTGGCTCCAGCAATCTCGATGATGCGACCGATCATGTCATTTCGCGAAAGCCGGGATCGTTGACGTAGCCGAGGATATCGACCCCTACCAGTCTGGCTCGCAGCGGTTTTAGCATTGAGGGTGATTTCTGGTAATACTGCAAATCGTTGTCCTTGTCTCTATTCCTGGCATCGACGTTTGCCTCTTGGTGATCGACTAGCGATAGCTTTCCGTCGGAGAATTTCGCGACGCGCATATATCTGACTTGTTCGTTTGATTCGATACACAGAACATCATCCTTGTGAATACGCATCACCAGCGGCAGGCCATTCTGCGCATGCGTAATCGACTCGTTAAAAGTTTTCTGATTCGCTTCAAAAAGGTTGATGACTTCTCCGGCCCAGCGACCATCAGCTTGACGAAAGATTTCGTAGCAATAATTTCCGTCGCCTTTCACGAAGCGGTACGGTTTGCCAGTGCGGCGATCATGGATCGGGATAACCGAAAGACGTTCCTGCCGAACGATGCGCCGAATGCCGGTACGACTGGAGTATTCCAGCAACGCAGTCTTGATTTCCTTGGCAGAGGATAGCGGTGCAAGCAACTGGTGGATTTGCCCACGCAGGAAGTGGTCGGCAATGCTTTCCGCATCGGCGGCCTTGCTCAGGCTTTCCAGCGGCACGCGTCTGCCAACTAACGGATTGCCGCGTTTGTCCGGCCCATCGCGCCAGCCGTAGTTGGTGTCATTGTGCAGCGCGGCCTGTTTGCCATGATCAGGCTTATGCGACACGACGATCTGTGCGAGGCTGCGCTGAAGGTCGTCACGAAAACTCGGCCAAGGCAGGTCCAGTGCTGCCAGCAGGCGTTGCTCGCCATTCTCCTCGGCATGCGACGCAGCAGTCGCCACACGTTGAATCAGGCTGCGACTGCAAATGCCGATCACGGCGGCGTCGAGGGCATGGTGGCGATGGTCTTCGCGGTTTTTGCGCGTGTCCCCGGATAGCAGCGGATTCAAGCCCCATTTGCCGCGCAGCATGCCGGTGAGTTTGCCACTGGATACCCAGATGCAGTTCGGCGGGCAGATTGCGCTGAGATATTGTTTGGCGGCGAGACCCAGATACGCCGTATCGGTAAGGTGGCGTGCGAGAAAATCCTTGCCTTCAAGAAAATCATCCAATGCGGTGTCGCGAAACAGCAATGATTTCTTCCCGGGGAGGCGCGACGCGCGCTCCACAATCTCTTCCCACCGTGCCGTATGGCCGAATGCTTCATACGGTGTGCGATTGCCCTTGTCGCGATTGGCTTGCCGAGCGCACAACAGTTTATTACCGACACCATCATGCAAGGAGCGCGAGAACGGCAGGATGTGGTCGATTTCGATTTCATCACTGAACAATATTGCCTTGGACAGGCGTTGCCCGCTGTAGATGCAGTAGCGATCCATCGCATCTTCTTTGCCAAGCTCCTGCCATAGCTGCAATTTGAGACGGTTTTCGCGATTCGGTCTGATGCCGAGCTTTTCCAGCTCGACATCGAATGTTGCGTTGCGTTGCTGATTTTCGGCTTGAGTTTTCGTGATCTCGCGGCGCTTCTCGCCGGAGACGCCGAACTCGCGCGTCAGCTCGATAACGATCTGGTGCGGATGTCCGTAACGCTTGATCAGTGCATTGAGCAATTGTCGGATCTGATTCAGTCCGATGTGGACGGTCGGATTGGGGATTTTCCCGTACTGGCGTTCGGCGTCATCTCTCGCTTTTTCGGCAGGCGATGTATATCCGCGCAGGAGTTCGCCGTAATAAGGCAGGCGTTGAAAAAATTCGCCGGTATAGAACTGTGAATGATGTGCGTAGCCGGCGCGTTGCACGGCGATATCATAAGTGATTACTTCTTTCTCGAGCTCCTGCACGATATTTTTTAACGCCTTCAGGCTGAGACTGCCGAAATCGTCTTTCAGATCGAATTTTGCAATGGCGTTTGCCTGTGCTTCGGTAAGTCGCATTGGGAGTTTTGCCAATGTGGCGAACATTACGAGCTCGTGTGCATGCGGGCGCAACACATCTTTTGCGACACCCAGATCGTGAGGTAACGCCAGCAGTGCTTTGCGCAATACAGCTTCGTCATCTGCACGCTCGACCAGCAAGGCCAATGCTTCCTGCATGTTCGGATCGAGATCGAACCATGCATAGCCGAAAGCGGTTTCCAAAGAAAATTGCGCAGCCGTGCTGTCGCCTTTCAATCCTTTGCGTTTATCGGACTCGAAATTGAAGGACTTGGCATTGCGCAGGCCCGCCGCCTTGGCCAAATGCGAAAAGGTGACTTGGCCTGCATTAGCTGTAAGCACAGCGAGCATTGTATTGCGCTCGGAAAACGTCAGAGCACGTTGCCCGATACCGTCGCGAACTCGCAGATTGTTGAGCTCCTGCAAAATGCGAAAGCGCTGTTGCAGCGGTGAGCAGATCGGTGCCCGATATTCATCGGCTTCAAACAGGCAATGGCCAGGATTGACGGGTTGCAGCCTGCGCTGGAACAGCATGATGTCGCGTAGGCAGTGTTTTGCCTGATCGGTGAGCGCGGTCGGATGATGTGGCTGTTGCGCGGCCCATAATGCATCGAATTCCTTGGCGACCATATCGCGCTGCAGATACAACACGTACTGACCATCGGTGCTGCGGCGTGCGCGTACCGGAAGGCGCTCCGCATGCTGGCGTGCCAGATATTCGCCGACGGTTTCGCAACCAGCTTCATCCATGCGAAATTGCAAAGCGGTGATCGCCGAATGCACTTTGCCGACTTCTTTCATGGCTTCATCATCGCCACGATCTTTGCGACTGCTCTTGAAACCACGCTTGCGAGCCAGGTGATATAACGCACGCCCAAGCTCATGCGGAGTCAGCGGCAGATGCAGGCCGCGGGCGCGCAAAACATACGGATCTTCGGCTTGAAGTTGCTTGCGTGTCTGTACGTCTGCAGGCATCAATCCAAAACGAATCAGGCCTTGTATAAGTTTATGACGACGCTTGAGCACGCGGTCGCGCCGCCGCCGCATCTGTCGTGCCATTCGGCGATCCGCCGCCAGCGAGGCCAGACTTTTCGGGTCGCGTCCGTCCGAAAAAATACGCGCTCCCAAGCGTTGAATCGCACTCGGCTCGTCTTGATCATCGAGTCGGTAAATGCACCAGCCCAAGGAATTTGCGCCAACGTCCAGCCCCAATCGATACTTGATCTTTGCCATTTCCATTCCCCTGCTTGACTGCTATAGCCAATCGCCCTAACCTGATTTTGCTAGCAGATCAGGAAATGCGCTCTTTCCGCTAACAAGCTGATCAGCCAAAAGCTGAAAGATGCACCAAATCAGACAAGGCCGGGTAACCGGCCTTTGTCGTTTTAAAGGATTTCAGTCTCAGGTATTAAGACGCATGCCGAATTTTTGCGCATGTGATTCTTGATTCGATTTGCTCGAGTGATGGCGTGGGTTGCTCTTGTGTAGACTACTCAATTGAGAGTTGAGCCAGACTTGCGCAAATACGTGACTATCGCCTTGGTCAAAATCGGAATCAGTCCGGCGGCGAGATCGTGACCCATGCCGGGAACAATCAATAGTTCTGCATTCTGGATTTTTGCGGCGGTGTCTTTTCCCGCCGCGACGCGCACCAGTGGATCGTCGGCGCCATGAATTACCAGCGTGCGTGCGCGGATTCTGGCGAGGTCGTTCGAGCGATCACCGGAGGCGACTATTGCGAGCAATTGTCGCGCCGCGCCGCCCGGGTAATACGCGCGCTTGAGCACTTTTTCCAGGCGTGGCCGCAGCTCGGCTTCGGCCATGCGAAACCCCGGGCTGCCGATGACGTCGAACAGGTGGACGTAATGATCGATCACCTTCTCGAAATTCGCGCGACGCGGTGGGCGCGACAGCAATACGCGTGATGCAGCGGGTGTCGGGCGCGGCAGGTTTCTCGCGCCGCTGGACGACATGATCGAAATCAGGCTCAGCACCCGATCAGGATAATTCGCCGCGATCTGCTGCGCGATCATGCCGCCCATTGATGCGCCGAGCACATGCGCGGACTTGATGCCGAGCGCATCGAGAATGCCGATGCTGTCCGCAGCCATGTCGTCGAGTTTGTACGCTGCCGGCACACGCATGTGCAGTACATAACGCAATGTAGCGGTGAGCATGTTCACGCGCGACCTGGTCTTCACCGAAAGCCCGCTGTCGCGGTTGTCGAAGCGGATCACGAAATAACCGGCGTCGGCCAGCGCGGTGCAGAATTCATCGGGCCACGATGCGAGTTGCATGCCTAGGCCCATGATCAGCAAAAGCGCGGGATCGCCGCGCTGGCCGATCGTTTCGACTTCGAACAACGCGCCATTGGCGGTGACTTGGGGCATGGCGATCTCCGTCGAGCGGGATACGCCCGTTTATCGTTGCAGCGTATTGATGCGTTAGTGCGATTGTACGATCAGGCCGGGCGATTCGTATCTGGAAACGCCCAGCGTCGCCAGCCGTCGCGATGGAACGGTTTCCATTCGCCTTCCGCTTGCGCGAGGCGATCGGCGATCGCATAAAACGCAGCGGGATTCATGCCGAGTCCCACATGACTCGCGACTACTTCGATACTTTCGCTGCGCGCGGTGTTTTTTTCCAGACTGCATTGCCATGCAACGATGCCATCGGTGCGACTGTAGATCGATGTGGTCGGCACCGGCGGCGGGCGTTTGATTTGTTCGTGCAGTTTCGCATCACCGACTTTTTTGCCGCTGGCAAATTCGAACAATCGCCACGCATTGCTCGCACGCGGATTGCCGGTGAAAGGTGAGCCCAGCGTGATCACATCGCGCACGTCATCGCTAAGCATTTTTGCGAGCTCGCGCGCATACACACCGCCGAGACTCCAGCCGACCAGGCTGACCTTGCAGCCATGCTCACGCCGCAGTTCGCGCAGGCGTGCGATGCACGATTCAAGCACGCCTTCGCGTGGACCGTAGTTCGGCCCGAGTTCCCAGCCGTATGGTTTGAAACCACGTTCCTGCAGAAACTGGCGCAGCGGCAGCGTGGTGAGATCGCCCGCCGCAAGGCCCGGCAGCACCAACACCGGATGGCCGTCGCCGCGCGCTGCATAATGCAGCAACGGACTCGCAAGAATACTTGCGCCTAGCTCGAACGGAGCGCGAGATTCCAGCGCCAGCAACCACCATGACGGGGCTTGGGCCAGATCGGCAGCGGAAGGATTCGGATTCATGCGGGGCTTGGTTTTTGTGGTTGATAGGCGGGTCATTTTGCGGCGGATTTGGTTGGGCGTTGGCGCGGCGCGGGTTTTGCCGCAGGCTTGGATTTATTGGCGATTTTCGACGGCGAAATTTTCTTGCTCGGATTCGACTTGACCGGCTTCGATTTTGCGGCAGATTTTGTCGCTGCTTTTTTCGCCGACGTGGTTTTTTTCACGACCGCCGGTTTGCGCTTTGCAATCTGCACGGCTTTTTTCACTGACGCTGAAGCTTCATCGGCGCGCAACGCGGCCATCTTCAATTCGTTGAATGCTTCCAGCAAATATCGCGCCAGCTCACGCACGTCCGGCACGGCGGCGGCTCCGGCGATCAAGCCGAAATCCAGCGCGCCGTTGTAACTCTGCACGGTGATGTTGAGCGCGAGACCGTGGATCGGAATCGACACGGGGAAATAATTCAGGAAACGCCCACCAGCCAGATACAACGCAAACGGCGGCCC
>JAYVTP010000417.1:0-17902 GCA_043788685.1 Pseudolysobacter sp.
CTGCCGTTGCTGCAGATGTTGTTGCGTGCCGGTGCGAACCCCGAAGCGATTGCGGCGAACAATGAAACGCCGCTCGGCTTGGCACTTGCTCGCGCCGAATCCGAGCTCAGCTATTGGCTGCGCTGGTCACGCTGGCCGTTGCCGCAACGCGCGCTGCTCGCCTGCGATCTTTCCGTGGCGGCAATCGTCGGCGATATCGATGCAGTGAAACGTCTGCTCGCGCTGGGTTTGGATGTCAACGCATGCGATGCCAAAGGTGCCTCGGCGCTGCTGCGCGCTGCAGGTTCGGGGCACGCCGATCTGGTCGCACATCTGCTCGCTATCGGCGCCGATGCGAATCAGGCCGCACCGAGCGGTGTGACCGCGCTTGCGGCGGCGGTGAATGCGCGCCGTATCGCGGTGGTCGAGCAGTTGCTCACGCATGGCGTCGCCGCCGATCAGCCGTTGCCCGGCGGCGGCACACCATTGATGCTGGCCGCGGCGCAGGCGTTTCCGGAAATCATCGAACGTCTGCTGGCTCACGGCGCCGCGATCAATGCGCAAGACGACAAAGGCCGCACCGCGCTGCATGCGGCGGCGCAATTCGCGTTCCATAACAACGACAGCGAACGCTGCCACCGCACCCTGGAAATGCTGATCGTGCACGGCGCGGACATCGCGCTGTGCAATGCCGACGGTCAGAACGCTTTGCTGTTATTGCTTGGCGCCGCCGTCGCGCCCGGGCCGCGCCCCGATCAGAAACATCTGCTGACCTTGCTGCCGATCCTGCTCGGCAATCGCGCCGCGATCGACCTGCAGGATACGCGTGGCGTCAGCGCGCTGCATGCCTGTGCAATGCATGGACTATTGCTGCCATCGCGCGCGCTGCTTGCCGCGCGAGGCAGCACGGTAGTGCGCGATATTCTCGGCCGCACTCCGGCAATGCTGGCGCAGCGCCTGGGTTATGTCGACCTGGTCGCCGAGCTTGATAGCAATCCCGATACGCCGCCGAGCGCCGCGCAGATTTTGCGTCAGCGTCACGATACTTGAGCGAGTTTCTTTGTCGTTACGCAGGCTTGGCATGAACCGCATGCGTGGCCGGACACTGACAAAGGGGCTGTCGCCAGCCTGCGCAAATGGCTCGAATCCAACGGAGTGAATCCATGAACATCATGACTATCGACGGCCATCAAGCCGTCATTAGCTACGATCCCGATGCCGACCGTTTGCGCGGTGAGTTTCTCGGTTTGAACGGTGGCGCTGATTTTGTTGCCACCACGATTCCCGGCCTTCGCCGAGAGGGAAAAATCTCGCTGCGGGTTTTCCTTGAAGCATGCGCAGAAGAAGGCGTCGAGCCGTTCAAATCGTTTTCCGGCAAATTCATGGCACGCGTCAAGCCGGAGCTACACCAGCGTGCGATCGTGGCGGCGGCGGCCAAAGGCATCAGCCTGAATCAGCTAGTCGAACGTGCCATCGAGCACGAGGTTTCAGCCTAGGATTTTTGCGGATTCGTATCGAAAAATACATCGCGTATATTGTACTTTGACTCAGTAGGCGTACAATAAATCGTACAACTTCGGAGTTTCATAATGGATGCCATCACCTACTCGACGGCACGTGCCAACCTTGCCAGCACGATGGATCGCGTTTGCAACGAGCACGAAGCGCTCATCATCACGCGCAATGGCGATCAGTCCGTGGTGATGCTTTCACTGGAAGATTTCCAGGCAATGCAGGAGGCCGCATACCTCCTGCGTAATCCGGCAAATGCGAAGCGTTTGATATCGGCCGTGTCTCAATTGAATTCCGGCAAGGGCATTGCGCGAGAACTGACGGAGTGAAACTGATTTTTGCCGATGAAGCATGGAGTGATTATCTCTACTGGCAAAAACAGGACCGCAAAATGGTCGAGCGCATCAACAAGCTGATTCGCGATATCCAGCGCGAGCCATTCGCTGGCATCGGCAAGCCTGAGTCACTCAAGCATGCGCTCGCGGGATACTGGTCACGAAGAATCACCGACGAACATCGCGTGGTTTACAAGATCGAAGGCGATGCGCTGCTGATTGCACAGCTTCGCTACCATTATTGAGCGCAATAACGAGGCGAAATAAAACTCGTAGTCAGCTCTTATCCGCCTCGAACAACCTCTCCAGATCGACCAGCGCATCCTTGGCGTTTTGCATCAGCGCGGCTTCGTCGTCGTAGACCAGGTATTGGGTTTTCAGCACTTCTTCGTCGTGCTTGCGGAAGGTCTCGACTCTTTCGGCGGCGGTTTCGGGGGTGAGGCCGAGGCCGACCAGAACGTCTTGCGTCAGCACGAGACTGGAATGAAATGTCTCGCGCACGATGCCGTTCATGCCGAGGTCCATGAGCTTGAAGACATGCTGGCGATTGCGTGCGCGCACGTAGATTTTGAGGTGCGGATAAATGCGTTTGACCAGGCGCGCGGTGCGGATGCTGGTTTCGGCATCGTCGGCGGTCAGCACAAAAACCTCGGCTTTGTCGGCGCCGGCAGCGCGCAATAATTCGGGCCGGCTCGGGTCGCCGAAATAAATCTTGCTGCCGAAACGACGCGAGAATTCGACTTGCTCGACGCTGTGTTCGAGCGCGGTAAACGCGATGTGTTGCGCGCGCAAAATACGCGCGACGATCTGGCCGACACGACCGAAGCCGGCGATGATAACGCGCGGATTTTCGTTGTCGATTTCGTCGAACGGCTGCTCGGGCGCAGCGGGACGCTTGCTCAGCAGATTGCCGAGTCCCATCACCGCTAGCGGTGTCGCCGCCATCGACAGCGTGATCACGACGATTAGCAGATTGTGCAGTTCGGCGCTGAGCAAGCCATCGCCTGCGGCAAGGCTGAAAACCACAAAACCGAATTCGCCACCCTGCGCGAGCAGCGCGGCGAGTTGCAGCGCATGATCGCGGTCGAGCTTGCCGGAATGGCGGCCGACCAGATACAACACGGCGGCCTTGATCGCAAACAGCGCGAGCAACAATCCGACGATCAGCCACGGCTCGCGCAGAATCAAACTCAAATCCACCGACATGCCGACGCTGACAAAAAACAGGCCGAGCAGCAGACCCTTGAACGGATCGATCTGCGCTTCGAGTTCGTGGCGGAATTCCGAATCGGCCAGCAGCATGCCGGCGAGGAACGCGCCGAGCGACATCGAGATGCCGGCCAGTTGCATCACCCAGGCGATGCCGATAACGACCAGCAACGCGCTCGCGGTAAAAGTTTCCAGGCTGCGTGCGCGAGCGACGGCGCGGAAGAACGGTCGCAACAACAAACGCCCGCCGACCACGACGACGGCGATCAGACCGATCACACGCAATACGGCGAGCGGATCGGGCGCGGCGTTTGGCTGATTGGCTCCGAGCAATGGCACCAGCGCGAGAATCGGAATCGCGGCGACGTCCTGAAACAGCAGGATGGCAAAACCGAGGCGGCCGTGCGGCGAGGAAACTTCCTTGCGCTCTGACAGAATCTGCAGATCGATCGCGGTCGAGGACAAGGCCAAACCCAGGCCCAGCACCAGCGACAGTTTCCAGTCCAGACCGAACAACATCGACGCGGCGCCGATCAACAGCGCCGAGAGCACGACTTGCAAGCTGCCCGAGCCGAACACGGTGCGCCGCATCACCCACAAACGTTGTGGCGAAAGCTCCAGCCCGATCACGAACAGCAACATCACCACACCGAATTCGGCAAGGTGCGATGACTGCTCGGTCTGCGTGATCAGGTGCAAGCCTTGCGGCCCGAGCAACAATCCCGCGCCGAGATAACCGAGCACGGCACCGACACCGGCGCGTTTCGCCAGCGGCACGGCGATGACCACGGCGACAAGATAAATCACCGCGATTTGTAACGTGGATGTGGATTCCATCAGATCTGTCTCCGGTCGATCTCGATTATAGAGTCGTTGCGCTACAAAACATCGCGGTCGATACGCGGCGACGAGTCGATGACAGCGTGACGCGCTTGAAGAGTTCGCGTGTCGCAGCATTTGAGATCGACGCCGCACAGAATTCGCAAACTCGATCAGGAGAGTGTGATGCCGCGCAAAAATCCATCGCCAGATTCACGCCCGCGTCGCCGCGGCAATGTCGCGCGTATCGATATTGTCGCCATGCGTCGGCTGATTTACACGTGGCTTGTGCTCGGCACGATCGCGTTGATCTTCGTACCGGCGTTGCGTGGTTACGATGCTTGGATCGGCTGGTTGCCGTTCTGGCTGGTCGCTGCACCCCTGATCAATCTGCTTGCCTTGCACCCGCATCGGCTGGCGGCGCTGTCGCAGCAAATCCTCGTCGGTCTGCGTCAGCGTCGTCAGGCGGTTTCACGGCGCAATCAGGCGAGGCCGCTGCGTCGGACACGAAACACCAATACGACGCGTGCGCCGCAGCGTTCCATGCATGCGGTGCTGGCGGCATTGCTCAGTGTGAACGTGCGGCATTGACGTGCGGCACTACTGGAAATCGAGCCAGCGAGTTATTCGAAACCTCTAAAAAACCGTCATCCCAGCGAAGGCTGGGATCCATGTTGATCTTTATCCATTCGCCTTGACGTATCGCCTGATACGGCAAAATCAAGATGGATCCCAGCCTTCGCTGGGATGACGAGAGGCTTTGCTTGATGCCTTATCAAGCATTGAAACATCGGCACCGTAAAATCAGTCGGTAATGCCGAGTCGTTTGCGTTCGAGTCGGCGCATGAATTCTTCCATGATGCGGCGATATAAATCGTCGCCGAGATACGCATCCTCAATGCCGGCATCGATCGATGGATTGTCGTTGACTTCGATCACGACAATGCGCTCGCCGATCTGTTTAATATCGACGCCGTACAAGCCGTCGCCGATCGGCGCGGTGGCTTTCAAGGCGAGCTTGATCACGTCGTTCGGCGCGTCGCGCACTGGCAGGGTTTTGAATCCGCCCGAACGCTGCGCCGCATTCGCGCCGTGGTTGTAGATCTGCCAGTGCCCGCGCGACATGAAATACTGGCAGGCGTACAGCGCCTGATTGTTGAGCACGCCAACGCGCCAGTCGAATTCGGTGAACATGAATTCCTGCGCCAGCACGAGCGCGGTGTGCTGGAACAAATCGTCCGCCGCCGCTTTGAGTTGCTCGGGATTTTCGACCTTGTGGATGCCGCGCGAGAACGAGCCGTCGGGAATTTTCAAAACGATCGGAAAACCGATCAGCTCCGGCAATTCGGCCAGGCGTTTGGCATCGTCGCGATATAAAACCTCGGTGCGCGGCGTGGCCAGCTTGCGCGACTTCAACAGGTCGTGCAGATAAATCTTGTTCGTGCAGCGCAGGATCGAGGTCGGATCATCGATCACGACCATGCCTTCTTTCTCGGCCTTGTTGGCGAAGCGATAGGTGTGATTGTCGAGCGCCGTGGTTTCGCGGATGAACAAGCCGTCGTATTCGGCGAGGCGCGCGTAATCGTTCTTGGTGATTGCATCGACTTCGATGCCGAGTTCCTTGCCGGCTTCGATGAACTGTTTCAGCGCACGTTTGTTCGACGGCGGCATCGGATCGGCGGGATCGTGCAGCATCGCGATGTCGTAGCGGAATTTCTTGCGCGTGCGCGGCTTGCGCCATAGTTTTTTCGAGAATTTGTCGAGCGCCAGTGCGAATCCATCTTCCTGCGGATCGGTTAGCGTATTCAAGCTGGCCGGCTTGATCGCGCTGATCTGCCAGAGTTTCTGCCGCTCGAATTCGATGCGCAAAATCGGGCACGGAAAAGTTTCGAACACCTGCCGCATGAGATCGCTGAGCGGCGTGTAACTGGTCTCGCCGAAATACACCAACACGCTGAAATCGGTGGTGTCGCGCTCGCCTTCGGGCAGGTATTTCTGCAGCTTTTGATTGAGGTCATCGATGTCGATGCCGTAGATCGAACGCCGACGCAGATCGTTGATCGTGCGCACCGACGGTATCACCTTGTGTCCGCGCGCCTCGGCCAACAACGAGACGTAATAACCGATGCCGAGATATTTGTAACTGCGACACAGGTTGATTACCTGGGTGCGTTCGTCATCTTCGACGCCGACCGGCTCCTTCAGATAATCCTGCGCGGTGACGACATTGTCCGACGGGTAATACGAACCCCAGTCCGACGCTTTTTCGACGACAATGACGAGCCGACTCATGCGCTAGCGGAGACTGGCGAAAAGGTGGCGGACGGAGGCTCGATCATGCGCTGGCGTGGTTGGTGATGGTGGCGGGTGGCGGCAAGTTTGACATAGCCGCAAAGCCATGACATCAAGCAGAATGGAGGCTATAAAAATACTGTCGCCAAACAGAAAAGGAAGCAGACTGCGCGCTGCCAGATGAACAAAGACCGAACCGAATCACGAATTCTGCTGCGCCGTGGCCGCGCCGAAGATCTCGATGCGCTGGTCGCGCTCGAGCATCGCGCTTTCACTGGCGATCACCTGTCGCGGCGGCAGTATGCGCATCATTTGCGCAGCGACTCCGCTGAAGTGGTTGTGGCGATGGCTGGCACCGTTTTGTGCGGCAAGGCGCTGCTATTTTTCCGCCGCAGCCTGGATATTGCGCGGTTGTATTCGATCGCGGTGGCGCATGAAGCACGCGGCCAGGGCCTCGGCGAAAAACTATTGCTGGCTTGCGAACGTGCGGCGATCGCACGCGGCTGCAAACGCCTGCGCCTCGAAGTGCGCCAGGACAATCCCGGCGCGCAACGTTTGTACGAGCGTTTGGGCTATCGGCGCTTCGGCGCGCGCAGTGGTTATTATGAAGGCGGCGCCGATGCGTGGCGTTACGAAAAACAACTCATCGTCGGCTGATTGCATGTCGCACTTCTACGCCTGTGCATTCAAGAGCGACAGAATTTCTGCCACAGGATCACCAAGTTCGGTACGATCAGCATACGTGCAAAAACGAAATTCCACTCGGGAGTTTTCCATGTTGTATTCAATCAAGCGGCAGTTGTTGCCGGTATTTACGATCATCGCGCTAGGTTTGCTTGTCGCCTGCGCGGGCAATTTGGCGCGCGACAGCAAACCCATCGCGCCGGTTGCCGCGCCGCTGCCGAAGCCGCCGATCGCGGCGTTGAAACCTTATGAAATCAAATCGCCGAACGGCATGCGCATCGACAATTATTACTGGCTGCGCGACGACACGCGCACCAATCCCGACATGCTCGCGCATCTGAACGCCGAGAACCAGTATTACGCAGCGATGAGCGCGCATTCCAAGCCGCTCGAAGACAAGTTGTACGGCGAGATCGTCGGGCGCATCAAGCAGGATGACAGCAGCGTGCCGGCGCGGCATCGGCATTTTTTCTACTACACACGCTATCTCGAAGGCAGCCAGTATCCGCTGTATGCGCGGAAGAAAGACAACCTCGTCGCGCCCGAACAGATCATGCTGGACGGCAGCGAACTCGCGAAAAACCACGACTTTTTCCAAGTCGCGAGCTGGCAGATTAGCCCGAACGAACATCTGCTCGCCTACGCCGACGACACCACCGGGCGGCGCCAGTACACGGTGCATTTCAAGGATCTCGACACTGGCAAGATCCTGCCCGATGAAATAAAAAACACGCCGGCATCAATGGCCTGGGCCGACGACAACAAGACCCTGTTCTACGTCGAAAACGATCCGATCACCTTGCTTACCGTGCGCGTGAAAAAACACGTGCTCGGTAGCAGCAATACGAGCGACAAAGTGGTCTACGAAGAACGCGACCCAAGTTATTACATGGGTGTAGGCCGCAGCGGTGACGAAAAATTCGTGATGATCGACGAACACAGCACGTTGTCGAGCGAAGTACGTTTTCTGCCGGCGGCGCAGCCCAACGGCAAGTTCCGCGTGCTGTTGCCGCGCGAGCATGATCACGAATACGGCGCCGATCACATCGGCAATCGCTGGATCGTGCGCAGTAACTGGAACGCGAAAAATTTCCGCTTGATGCAGCTCAATGATGCCGACGTCGGCAACAAGCAACGCTGGCATGAAATCGTGCCGGGTTCGGACAAAGTGCTCATCGAAAACTTCGCCTTGTTCAAGAATTATCTGGCGATCGGCGAGCGTAGCGACGGCTTGCAGCGCATCCTGATCAAGCCGTGGCAAAGCGGCAAGGAATCGTTCGTCAAATCCGGCGAGGCCGCCTACAGCGCCACGCTCGGCAACAATCCCGAGCAGGATAGCGACGTGCTGCGTTACGACTACACCTCGCTGACGACGCCGAACACGGTCTACGACATCGATATGCAAAGTGGTCAACGCACGCAGCTCAAACGCGATGTCGTGCTCGGTGATTTCGACGCCAACAATTATGTGACCGAAAGAGTCTGGGCGCCGGCGCGCGACGGCGTGAAGGTGCCGGTGTCGCTGGTGTATCGCCGCGGTTTCAAGAAAGACGGAACCGCGCCGTTGTATCAGCACGGTTATGGTTCGTACGGAATTTCCAGCGATCCGCGTTTCAGCGCGGCGCAACTGAGTTTGCTGGATCGCGGTTTTGTCGTCGCGATCGCGCATGTGCGCGGCGGCGAAGAACTCGGCCGGCAGTGGTACGAAGACGGCAAGCTGCTGCACAAGAAAAACACCTTCACCGATTTCATCGATGTCAGCGAATATCTGGTCGCGCAAGGGTATGCCGCGAAAGACAAGGTGTTTGCGGTCGGCGGCAGCGCCGGCGGATTGCTGATGGGCGCGATCGCCAACCTCGCGCCGCAGGATTATCGCGGCATCGTCGCGCACGTGCCGTTCGTCGATGTGGTCACGACTATGCTCGACGAAAGCATCCCGCTCACCACCAACGAATTCGACGAGTGGGGCAATCCCAAGCAGACCACGTTTTACGATTATATGCTGTCGTATTCGCCGTACGACAATGTCGCGCGACAAGCCTATCCGCCAATGCTGGTGACGACCGGACTCTGGGATTCGCAGGTGCAATATTACGAGCCGAGCAAATGGGTGGCGAAGTTGCGCGCGATGAAGACCGATCAGAATCTGCTGCTGTTCAAGATCAACATGGAGGCCGGCCACGGCGGAAAATCCGGGCGCTTCGAGCGTTATCGCGAGACCGCGCAGGAATACGCGTTTGTACTGGATCAGCTGCAGGTTGCGCAATAAGTGCAGCCGCGCTACTCATGGCTAAACACTGTGCCTTGTTCGCTCTGGCTCGTCATCCCAGCGTAGGCTGGGATCCATCTTGATTGTACGCATGAAAGTCAAAATGGATCCCAGCCTACGCTGGGATGACGGCTCTTTATAATTGTTTCGCGCTGGACATTACCAGCCCGCCGCGTGCAATTTCTCCGCACTCGCTGCATCCGCGGGGCGCGCAATAAGGCCGCCGAGCGGGCTCAGGCTGACCTGATAACTCGTGCCGTCCAGCAGCGGCAAATACGCCGCGCTGCCGTATTCGGCATCGATCCACGGCAGCCATTGCGGAAAGCGTTTTTTCAGTTGCCACAGATCGACGATGTTGTCGGCGGAAAGCGCCTGCGCGGTCGGCGTGGTACTGGTGGTTTGCGCGATGTCGCGATAACGGCCACTGATTCGTTCGAGTCGATACAGCGGCTGCGCGCCAAGCATCACCGCGCGCGGTTGCCACTTGATCACGCGCGCATCAATCTGCCATTCGTCACCACGCAGATCGGCCTGCTCGCTGTGGCCGTCGGGCAATTCCAGCACGAGCGCGAAATGTTGCGCATCGAGTTGCCGCACGCCGATTTTCGCCACCGGCGTTTCTTCGATCAAGCGGTGATAACCGATCAGCGCAGTGCCGAGTCCGGCGCTGCCGATCGCGATCAGAAAAAATATCACCGCCCACAGCAATCGATGCAACCCGCGAGCATGATGCCGCTGCCGAAAATGGCGTCGCCCGGCGCGCACGTGGCCGATCGCAAACAGCAACACCAGCAACGCAAAACCGTACAGCACAAGATTGATCGTGGACATGAGCCGCCCGGCAAATGATGATTGCCACGATCATAACCGGTCGACCGCGCTACGCACATGATGTGCGCTCGCCACTGTGAAGGCTTGCATCGGCGTGCGTTGAACAAAGCTATACTTCATGTAGCCTCAATTCCTGTCGGACGCCGTCATGCCAAATTTGCGTTTTCCATGTTCCTTGATTCTCGCGCTGTCGTTCGTATTGCTCGGTGCCTGCGGCAATAAAGGCGCACTGGTGAGGCCGAAACCGTCTTCGCCCAATCCGCCGGTAACCCTGCCTGCACCAGCCAGCCAGGCCACGAATCCGCCGGCCAACGGCGATGCCGCGGCGGCAGACAAACAACGACCGAAAATTTTGTAGTCCGACGCAGATGATTGGATAGTCGTGAGTAGTCGAGGATCGCGCGTGACGTTGCATTTCAGCAAGATGCACGGCATCGGCAACGACTTTGTCGTAGTCGATTGTCGTGATGCGCCGCTGGGTTTGAGTGCCGCGCAGATTCGCCGTCTGGCTGATCGTCATCGCGGCGTCGGCTTCGATCAATTGCTGACGATCGAGCGCGCCGATCGCGCCGATTGTGTGTGGCGTTATGACATCTACAATCAGGATGGATCGCACGCCGGGCAATGCGGCAACGGCGCGCGCTGTGTCGCGCTGTGGTTGCAGCACGAGGGTGTCTTGCCGTCGGGCAAGGTGCGATTGCAAAGTCCGTCGGGTGTGATCGAAGTGGAAATGCGCGACGATAAAACCGTACGCGTGGACATGGGCGTGCCAGAATTTTCGCCCGCGTCTATTCCGCTGCGGGTCGATGCCGAGGCCGACAGCTACATGCTGGAAATCGCCGGGCACCGGCTGAATTTCGGCGCGGTATCGATGGGCAATCCGCATGCGGTGATTCAAGTTGGGGACATCGCTGCGGCGCCGGTCGCCACGCTTGGTGTGGCGCTCGAATATTCCGCACATTTTCCACAACGCTGCAATGTGGGCTTTGTGGAAATTGTTGCACGCGACCATGTGCGCTTGCGCGTGTGGGAGCGCGGCGTCGGCGAAACTTTGGCCTGCGGCAGCGGCGCATGCGCGGCGGTGGCGGTGTTGCGGCATCAGAAGTTGGTCGATGACAGCGTGCGCGTGAGTTTGCCCGGCGGCAATCTGCAGCTCGAATGGGCCGGGCCGGGCCTATCGATGCACATGAGCGGCGCAGCCGAATTCGTATTCGAAGGAGAGTGGTTGGCATGAACGAGATCCCGATCAAGGAAGGCCCGAACGCGCTGGAAGTCGCGAGTTACCTGCGTCGTCATCCGGAATTTCTCAGCGAATATCCCGATATCACGCTGAGTCTGCTGGTACCGCGCGAGCAGGGCGAAACCACCTCGCTGGTGAGTTATCAACTCGAAGTGCTGCGCGACAAAAATCGCGAATTGCAACGGCGTTTGCGCGATCTGTCCGAGGTTGCCGCCGAGAATGAGTTGCTCACGGCGCGCGTGCATGCATTCACGCTCGGCCTGATGCGCGAGCGCACGTTGGCCGAGACAGTGCATCGTGTCGCGGCGGCATTGACCGAGGATTTCCACACCGAACTCGTGCGGTTGGTGTTGTTTCGTGCCGATGGCGACTTGCCCGCGACCGACTGGTTGCAGGTCGAACCGCGCGGTGCGTCGGCGTTGCCCGTATTCGCCGAATTCCTGCGCATTGGCGAGCCATTGTGCGGCCGCTTGCAGCAGGAAAAACTCGATGCGTTGTTCGCTGCGCGCGCCGAAGAAGTGCGTTCGACCGCGCTGTTGCCGATCGGCAGCAGCGGCATGCTCGCGGTTGGCAGCCATGACGCCAATCGGTTTCATCCGGGCATGGGCACGGTGTTCCTGAAACTCATGGCGGCGGCGGTGGATACGGCACTGGTACGGTTTCCGATCAGCGCATGAGATGATCGCGCCGCTCGCCACGCGCATCGAGCCGTTTCTCGAATACCTGCGTGCGCGCGGCAATGTCGCGGGCACGATCGTCAACTACCGGCGCGAGCTCGCCACGCTGCTGGCCTTCATCGAAATGTCGGGCCTGCAGAGCTGGGCGCAAGTCAGCGACGAGCACATCCGCCAGCTTGTCGCACGCAAACATCGCGAAGGCCGCGAAGCCGGTAGCCTGCATCATCTGCTCGCCGCGTGCCGCGCATTTTTTCGCTACCTCGCGCGCGAAGGCGAGGTCACGCGCAATCCGGCCGATGGCGTGCGCGCGCCGAAACTCATCCGCAAACTGCCGCAGGTGCTCGATGTCGATGAGGCCGCGGCGCTGGTCGAGATTCCGACCGACGGTGCTGCGTCGGTGCAGGATCGCGCAATGCTTGAATTGTTCTATTCCAGCGGCCTGCGTATCGCCGAATTGATCTCGCTCGAATGGTGCGCGCTTGATGCCGCCGAAGGCATGTTGCGCGTCACCGGCAAGGGCTCGAAAACGCGCATCGTGCCGGTCGGGCGCAAGGCGCTTGCCGCGCTCGCCAACCTGCGCGAGCAGAATGTCGGCGCCGACGACGAACGTATTTTTCCAGGCCGCAATGGCGCGCCGATTTCGCAAAGTGCGGTGCGCACGCGACTCAAGCAATGGGCGAAAGCGCAGGGTATCCAGAAGCGTGTGTATCCGCATCTGCTGCGTCATTCGTTCGCGAGTCATCTGCTCGAATCCTCGGGCGATCTGCGTTCGGTGCAGGAGATGCTCGGTCACGCCGACATCAGCACGACACAGATTTATACGCACCTCGACTATCAATATCTCGCGAGGGTTTACGATGCAGCGCATCCGCGCGCAAAACGTAAATCGAAAGATTGAGGGCCACGGAAAAAACTTGCACGTATTGGCGCGACTTGTTTTCGGCGTCGTCGCCCATAACATCTGAAGCTGCAGTATCGTGCTCAAAAACACTACGATAAAGCACCGATAACGACCAGGAATAAAGGCCAGGACATGCAACAGTTTCACGGCACAACGATTGTTTCGGTACGCAAGAACGGCAAGGTCGTGATCGGCGGCGATGGCCAAGTCACGCTCGGCCACACCGTGATGAAAGCGAACGCGCGCAAGGTGCGACGCCTCGGCAAAGGGGACATCCTCGCGGGTTTCGCCGGTGCCACGGCGGATGCGTTCACCTTATTCGAATTGTTCGAAACCAAGCTCGAAAAACACGGCGGCCAACTCGTCCGCGCGGCGGTCGAACTGGCCAAGGATTGGCGTACCGATCGTCGGCTCGGCCGGCTTGAGGCGTTGCTGGCGGTGGCCGATCACAGCAGCTCGCTGATCATTTCCGGCAACGGCGACGTGCTTGAACCGGAGAACGGCGTGATCGCGATCGGTTCGGGTGGCCCGTACGCGCAGGCAGCGGCGAAAGCGCTGCTCGAAAACAGCGCTCTTGATGCACGCAGCATCGTTGAAAAAGCGCTCGGTATCGCTGCCGATATCTGCATTTACACTAATCACAACATCAGCATCGAAGAGCTTTGATCGGCGTAGCGAATTCCGCCGGAAAAGCGGCGCTGCTCATGCGTCTTGTCGATGAAAATCACGGAACAGAAAATGTCTGAAATGACGCCTCGCGAAATCGTCCAGGAACTGAACCGCTTTATCATCGGCCAGATTCCCGCCAAGCGCGCGGTCGCGATCGCGCTGCGTAATCGCTGGCGTCGCATGCAGCTCGAACCCGCGCTGCGCGACGAAGTTACGCCAAAAAATATCCTCATGATCGGCCCGACCGGCGTCGGTAAGACCGAGATCGCGCGGCGTCTGGCGGCGCTGGCGAACGCGCCGTTCATCAAAGTCGAGGCGACCAAGTTCACCGAGGTCGGTTACGTCGGCAAGGACGTCGAATCGATCATCCGCGATCTCGCCGATGCGGCGCTGAAGATGACGCTCGAGCGCGCAAAATCGCGTATCCGCAGTCAAGCCGAGGAAGCTGCGGAAGAGCGCATCCTCGATCTGCTGTTGCCACGCCGCAACGCACCTGGATTCGCCAACGAACCGATGCCGACCGACACACGCGACGGCGAAACACGGCAGAAGCTGCGTAGGCAATTGCGCGCTGGCGAACTCGATGATCGCGAACTGGAATTCGAGGTGCAGATGAATGTCGGCGTCGACATCCAGACGCCGCCGGGCATGGAGGAAATGGCCTCGCAACTGCGCGGCATGTTCCAGTCGATGGGCAGCAGCAAGGCCCAGCAGCGGCGCATGCCGGTAAAACTCGCGCGCAGCGTGCTGGTCGAGGAAGAAGCCGGCAAGCTCATTGATGAGGAAGAAATCAAGCAGCAGGCGATGCACGCGTGCGAGCAGAACGGCATCGTTTTCATCGACGAAATCGACAAGGTCTGCCAGCGTTCGGAATGGGGCGGCGCGGGCATTTCGCGCGAAGGCGTGCAGCGCGATCTGCTACCGCTGGTCGAAGGTTCCGCGGTGTCGACCAGGCACGGCATCGTCAAGACCGATCATATTCTGTTCATTGCCTCGGGCGCGTTTCATATCGCCAAGCCGTCGGATTTGATTCCGGAATTGCAGGGGCGTTTTCCGATCCGCGTCGAACTCAGCGCGCTGACCGTCGATGATTTTCGGCGCATCCTCAGCGAGCCGCATAACGCGCTGACCAAACAATACAGCGCGCTGCTCGCGACCGAAGGCGTCACCCTGAGCTTCAGCGACGACGGCGTGCGTCGCTTGGCCGAGATCGCATTTCAAGTTAACGAGCGCACCGAAAATATCGGCGCGCGGCGTTTGCACACCTTGCTCGAACGCCTGCTCGATACGCTGTCGTTCGAAGCACCGGATCGCAGTGGCGATACGCATACGATCGACGCGGCGTATGTCGATAAACATCTCGCCAGCCTCGCCGAGAACGAAGATCTCAGCCGCTACATTTTGTAGCGGTTTTGGATCGCGACAACAGCGAAGCTGGTCAATGACGGCTGGGCAAAAACGTCATTCGTCAGAAAGGCATCAGGACCCTGCCGCGACGATCACGTCCGCCGCTGTCGCAAGCCTGCCGCTCGCATCGATTTTTTCTCCAGCCGCCTTGCGCTCGGAATAACGATCGGTCAGTTGCGCGGTATGCGGTCGCATGAGGATCGTGAAGCGCACGAGTTCTTCCATCACATCGACGATGCGATCGTAATAACTCGACGGCTTCATGCGCCCCGCGTCGTCGAACTCCTTGTACGCCATTGCTACGCTCGACTGATTCGGAATCGTGAACATGCGCATCCAGCGCCCGAGTAGGCGCAGCGTGTTGACCGCGTTGAAACTTTGCGAGCCGCCAGATACCTGCATCACCGCGAGCGAGCGGCCTTGCGTGGGTCGCAAAGAGCCGATACTCAGCGGCAGATGATCGACCTGCGTCTTCATCAAACCGGTGATCTGGCCGTGACGTTCGGGGCTGCACCAGACTTGGCCTTCCGACCACAACGAATGCTCGCGCAGCTCTTGTATGGCCGGGTGCGCATCGCCGGTTACCTGATCGGGAAATGGCAAATCGGAGGGATCGAAGATGCGGGTTTCAGCACCGAAAAATTGCAGCAGCCGCGCCGCTTCTTCGACCGCGAGCCGCGAGAACGAACGTTCGCGCAGCGAGCCGTACAACAACAGAATGCGTGGCGGCGGATCGTTCAGCCCGAGCGCGAGCGCTGGATTTCGTATCGCGTATTTCGTATCGAGCGCAGGCAGCGTATCGGCATTGGTGAGTGTGCGCAGTCGCATGCCGTCAGACTCGCCGATGGCCATCGGCATCGATCACGACCTCGCCATCTTCCTTGTTGAACGCGCCTTGCTGTGGTTTCGGCAACAACTCAAGTACCAGTTCAGACGGGCGGCACAGGCGCGCACCGAGCGGCGAAACCACGATCGGGCGATTGATAAGAATCGGATGCTGCAGCATCGCATCGAGTAGTTGTGCATCGGTCAGCGCCGCATCGTCCAGACCGAGTTCGAGATACGGTGTGCCTTTCTCGCGCAGCAGTTCGCGCGCGGAAATCTGCATGCGTTCGAGCAACGCAATCAGCGTCGCGCGGCTCGGTGGCGTCTTGAGATATTCGATGACCTGCGGCTCGATGCCGGCATTGCGGATCATCGCCAGTGTATTGCGCGAAGTGCCGCAGGCGGGGTTGTGGTAGATCGTGATGGCGGTTGTCGCATTCATCGCGGGACGCCTGCCGATGCGCCTTCGCCCTGACCGATTTGCTGCAGCGTCAATGCGTGTTGCAGTTTGTCGCTCGGCAGCGCGGCGAAGGCAACGATGCGGTTTTTGAGGTATCGAAATGCGGTGGCGAAGGCCGCGAGTTTCTCGATGCTCGTGCCCTCGACATGCGATGGATCTTCGATGCCCCAGTGCGCGCGAATCGGCTGTCCCGGCCAGATCGGGCAGGTTTCGCCTGCGGCGCTGTCGCAGACCGTGAAAACAAAATCTATCTTCGGCGCACCCGCCAGCTCGAACTCATCCCAGCTCTTCGAGCGCAAACCTGCGGTCGGATAATTCATGCGCTCGAGCGTCTGCAACGCCAGCGGATTGACCTCGCCTTTGGGCTGGCTGCCGGCAGAAAACGACTGGAACCGATCCGCACCATCGCGGCGCAAAATGCTCTCGGCAAGAATCGATCGGGCCGAATTGCCGGTACACAAAAACAGGACGGTGAAAACTCGGGCGGTCATGCGTATCTCCGAAAAATAAAAGCCTCAGTGGTCACGACTGCGCTGCGATATCCGCGCGCTGCAAGCCTCGTGCGACCAGCAGCACTAGCACCGTTGCGGCACATTGCGCAGCGATAAAACCCGGCGCATCGGCAGGACGGATGCCGGCAAACGTGGTAGTCAATGCACGTGCAATAGTGACAGCGGGATTGGCGAACGAAGTCGATGCGGTGAACCAGTACGCCGCCATGATGTAGCTGCCGACCAACGCGGGAATCGCATCCGCACGTGCGCGCAAGCCGAGCAGGATCGTGACCAGCAATCCGCTCGTTGCGATGATTTCGCTGAGCCATTGTCCGGCGCCCGTGCGCGGCTTGATGCCGACTTGCAGCAGCGGCAGATCGAACATCAAATGAACCAGCCATACGCCGATGATTGCGCCGGTGATTTGTGCGGTGACGTAGGCGAATAGCTGCGCAGTCGAACGCTCGCCTCGCCACCACATCATCAGGCTGACCAGCGGATTGAAATGCGCGCCGGAGATCGGGCCGAGCAGCGTGATCAGCACATACAGACCCGCGCCGGTGGCGAGCGAGTTCGCCAGTAGCGCAATGGCGGCATTGCCGTGTGCGAGCTGCTCGCCCATGACGCCGGAGCCGACCACGATCATCAGCAACATCGCCGTGCCGCCGAATTCCGCGAGCCATTCGCGTGACATCAGCGTGCTGCCTTGCGCGCACGCGTCCGTGTTTTTTT
The DNA here is from genome assembly GCA_043788685.1 of Pseudolysobacter sp. Lineage (GTDB taxonomy): Bacteria > Pseudomonadota > Gammaproteobacteria > Xanthomonadales > Rhodanobacteraceae > Pseudolysobacter. The sequence continues at coordinate 17,336 of JAYVTP010000417.1, forward strand.
GGCCGGTGTGCAGGGTTCGGCGCACCGTTGTGGTTGGCCGTCGCAGCAGTTTTCGGTGAGGTAGGCGATCAATGCATTCATCGTCGCGAAGCTCGCGGCGTAACGCACAAAACGGCCGTCGGCTTCGCTCTCGACGAGTCCGGCGTGGCTGAGTTCCTTCAGGTGAAACGACAGCACCGCGGGCGAGATATCGAGCGCTTCGGCGATGCGTCCGGCAAACGCGCCATCGGGGCCGATCTCCACCAGATGACGGAAAATCGTGAGGCGCGAACCCTGCGCGAGCGCGGACAGTGCCTTCAGTGCGGATTTCGTTTCCATATTTCTATCATTATAGAAATATGGAAACGATGCAAGTATGGGCCTATCCGTTGCACGTCGAACAATGCTGGGAAACAAGGCCCGGTGCGTAATACGCAGTGCTGCGCTACTCTTGCGCTCCGAATTTTTTCGCAGCGCGACGAGATTGCCCATGCGTTGGACCGAATACCGCGTGCATCTGATTCTGCTGTTGCTGTTCGCAGCGGTGATCGCTGTCATGCGCCTGCACACTTATTACGAGCCGCTGGA
>JAYVTP010000418.1:0-5456 GCA_043788685.1 Pseudolysobacter sp.
AGGTTTGTGTGGTCTGGAAACATCGGCGCAAGCGGTAGCCAGATTCATCGAGTTTCCGCTGGGACGTCGCCAAGTTGGTAAGGCACGGGGTTTTGATCCCCGCATTCGTAGGTTCGAGTCCTACCGTCCCAGCCATTCATTCAGTTCAGTCAGGTTTTATCCGCAGGAGCACGACATCGTGCAGTGGACTTTATGCCGTCAGCAATATGGAAACGGTATGAGGTAGTTGGGACGCAAGATTTTGCTCTTTGTAGCTCCCGTTGGTTGAGGGGGCGAATTCCTGGCGTAGCAGGGATTCGAGGTTGTGGAAGCACTATCGCCACAATCGAAGTTTCGGCGGCAGGGCATTTATTCAGCAGTTCCCCATCAGGTGGCGTGTGAACTCATCAGGCATTCTGGTTTTTACCGGCAACGCGAATCGGCCCTTGGCGCAAGCCGTGTGTCACGAGCTCGGGGCGCCACTCGGCAAGGCGCTGGTCAGTCGTTTCAGCGATGGCGAAGTGCAGGTCGAGATCGAGGAAAACGTGCGCCGGCAAGAGGTGTTCGTGATCCAGCCGACGTGCGTGCCAACGGCGGACAATTTCATGGAATTGCTGGTGTTGATCGATGCGCTGAAACGCGCGTCGGCGGCGTTGGTGACGGCGGTGATTCCGTATTTCGGTTACGCACGCCAGGATCGACGCCCGCGTTCGGCGCGTGTGCCGATCACGGCCAAGGTTGCGGCGAAGATGGTCAGCTCGGTCGGTACCGACCGCGTGTTGACGGTCGATCTGCATGCCGACCAGATTCAGGGTTTTTTCGATATTCCGCTCGATAACGTGTATGCCTCGCCGGTGTTGCTGGCCGATATCTGGCGTTATCAGGGCACCAAGGATTTGATCGTGGTATCGCCGGATGTCGGCGGTGTGGTGCGCGCGCGCGCGATCGCCAAGCGCCTCGACGACGCCGAACTCGCGATCATCGACAAGCGTCGTCCGCGCGCCAACGAATCGACCGTGATGAACATCATCGGCGACGTCGAAGGCAAGGTCTGTGTGCTGGTCGATGACATCGTCGATACCGCCGGTACCTTGTGTGCGGCAGCGGCGGCATTGAAAAAGAACGGCGCACGCAAGGTCGTGGCGTATTGCACACATCCGGTGTTGTCGGGGCTGGCGATTCAGAATCTGCAGAATTCGCAGATGGATGAGCTGGTGGTGACCGATACCATTCCGCTCACCGAAGCGGCGCGCCAGTGCAGCAAGATTCGCCAGCTCAGCGTGGCCGAATTGCTGGCCGAAACCATGCGTCGCATCGCGTTTGGCGAGTCGGTAAGTTCGTTGTACGTAGATTGATTTTGCAGCGGGCGAATGTTTCGTCCGCTGTTGGCTTGCCGGGTTGAATCAGCAAGTATTCACCGCTCTTCTGGTCGCGGGAGAGCATCTGCCGTCGTTCGACGGTTTATCGTAAAGAGGCAAAACAAATGGCAACCAATCATAAAATTTCCGTAGAACTGCGTACCGATGCAGGCAAAGGTGCGAGCCGCCGCCTGCGTCGTACCGGTAAAGTCCCCGCCGTGGTTTATGGTGGCGATCTCGAAGCCAAGGCAATCCAGCTTGATCACAATGCCATCTACATGCTCTCGCACAAGGAGTGGTTCTACTCCGCGATTCTCGACCTGAGCCTGGATGGCGATGTGCAAGCCGTGCTGTTGCGCGATATGCAGCGCCATCCGTTCAAGCCGCAGATTCTGCACATGGATTTCCAGCGCGTTGATATCAACAAGCCGATTCGCGTGCGTGTTTCGCTGCACTTCCTGAATCAGGAAACTTCACCGGCTGGCAAGAAGTCTGGCGTGGTGATTTCGCATGCGCAGACCGAAGTCGAAGTATTGTGCTTGCCGAAGGATCTGCCGGAGTTCATCGCGGTTGACCTGGGTGCGCTCGAAGTCGGCCAGATCGTGCATCTGTCGGAACTGATCCTGCCGGAAGGCGTCGAAATTCCCGAGTTGCGTTTTGGCAAGGAGCATGATCAGCCGGTAGTTACCGCCGCTGAAGCTCGTGGTGGTGCTGAGCCTGAGCCCGAGGTGGCTGCAGCTGCCGCACCGGCCGCCGGCAAGGCAGCACCTGCTGGCAAGGCAGCGCCGGCTGGCAAAGCAGCGCCTGCAGCCAAGGCTGCAGCACCTGCTGCCGCACCGAAGAAGAAGTAAGTCCTGCTGGTCGCCCCGCTGCACTTCAGCGGGGCGGCTGGTATTCGGACTTGGCCGATCACAGCATGGTTGGATTACGCCTAATCGTCGGTCTGGGCAATCCAGGCACGGAATATCTCCGAACCCGGCACAACGCCGGGTTCTGGTTTATTGACGCCTTGGCGCAGCGCCTCGGCGCGCGTTTCGGTAACGACAGCAAACTGCATGGTGAGAGTGCAAAAGCCTCGCTCGATGGCATGCCGCTGTGGCTGTTCAAGCCGACCACCTTCATGAATAAAAGCGGCATCGCGGTGGCATCCGCGTTGCGTTATTACAAGATCGAGCCGCAGGAAATGCTGGTCGCACACGACGATCTGGATCTGTCGCCGGGTACTGCGCGGATCAAGTTCGATGGCGGCCACGGCGGCCAGAACGGCTTGCGCGATATTTTTTCGCACCTCGGCGACGGCAAGTTTCATCGCTTGCGCTTGGGTATTGGTCATCCCGGGCATCGTGACAAGGTCAGCCCGTGGGTGTTGGGTCGTCCGGGTGTGGCGGATGAAAATGCGATCGTCGATGCGGTCGCCGCGGCGCTGGATGTGTTGCCGCTGGCGGTCAACGGCGAGTTCGAGAAAGCCATGAAATTATTGCATACCACGGAAGCGGACAAAGCGGCGCCGCGCTAGTTGATTTGTGCGCGCAGCGAGTCACGTTTCTTGTACTTTTTACTTTCTGGAGTTACCTCATGGGCATCAAATGCGGCATTGTCGGACTGCCCAATGTCGGCAAGTCCACCCTGTTCAACGCGCTGACCAAAGCTGGCATCGCGGCGGCAAATTATCCGTTCTGCACGATCGATCCGAACGTCGGTATTGTGCCCGTGCCCGACCCACGGCTTGAGGCGTTATCGCTTATCGCCAAGCCGCTGAAGATCATTCCGACCACGATGGAATTTGTCGATATCGCGGGCCTCGTGGCAGGTGCATCGAAAGGCGAAGGTCTCGGCAATCAGTTCCTCGCGCACATTCGCGAGACCGACGCGATCGCCCATGTGGTGCGCTGTTTCGAGCATCCCGATATCGTGCATGTGGTCGGTCGTATCGATCCGATTTCGGATATCGAAATCATCGATACCGAACTCGCGCTGGCCGATCTCGAAGCGGTGGAAAAAGCACTAAACAAGGCCGAGCGCTCGGCCAAGGCCGGTGACAAGGACGCGATCGCACGCAAGCCTGTGCTCGAGAAAGTGCTAAAGCTGCTGAACGACGGCAAGCCCGCGCGCATGGCCAAGCTCGATGCGGATGAGAAGGCGCTGATCCGCGACCTGTTCCTGATTACGCTGAAGCCGGTGATGTATGTCGCCAACGTGCGCGAGGATGGTTTTAGCAACAACCCGTTTCTCGACAAGGTAGTCGCGCATGCGGCGCAGGAAGGCGCCGAAGTCGTTCCGGTATGTGCCGCCATTGAGGAAGAATTGTCGCAACTTGAGGACGCCGACAAGGGCGCGTTCCTCGCCGATATGGGCCTGACCGAGCCTGGCCTGAATCGTGTGATCCACGCCGGTTACCTGCTGCTCGGGCTGCAGACGTATTTCACTGCCGGTGAAAAAGAAGTGCGCGCGTGGCAAATCAAGGTGGGCGCGACCGCGCCGCAGGCCGCCGGTGTGATCCACACCGATTTCGAGCGCGGTTTCATTCGCGCTGAAACCATCGCGTATGACGATTTCATCAAGTACGGCGGCGAATCCGGGGCGCGCGATGCCGGTCGCCTGCGCAAGGAAGGCAAGGAATATGTGGTCAAGGAAGGCGACGTGCTGCACTTCCTGTTCAACGTTTGAGTCACACTGCCGCACTCACGATGCCGAGGTAAGGCCATGCCGGGAACACAACGCGAAGTCAGTTTTTGTTTTCTCGCCCAGCCCACCGATGTGAATTTCGGCGGCAAGGTGCACGGTGGCATGGTCATGAAGTGGATCGATCAGACCGGTTACGCGTGTGCTGTCGGCTGGAGCGGTGAATATTCGGCGACGGTGGCGGTCGGTGGCATCCAGTTCAAGCAGCCGATTTTGATCGGCGACCTGATCACGGTGCATTGCCAGCTCATCTATACCGGCACGACCAGCATGCACTTTGCGGTGGATGTTTTCGCGCGCCAGCTGCAAAGCGGGTCGGAGGTGCTGGCGACGCATTGCGTGATTGTGTTCGTCGCGCTGGATGCCGCCGGCAAGCCGACGCCGGTGCCGCATTGGCAGCCCTCTTCGGAAGACGACAAGGCGCTGGCCGAATATGCGCAGAAACTCATGGCGCTGGATCGCGGCATCGAGCAGGAAGTTGCGAGGTACCGCACCGTGCGCAACAACGTCTCGGGCGGCGCTTGATCGTCACTGCGCGCTATGGACTTCGCTAGCTTTTGCTGCCGGCCAGCGAGCGCACGCGGGCTAGCGTTCGGTTGGTGAAGCGGCGAAAGTAAACCGGTGTGGCAAGCGCAGATTTCATGATTCCATCGACAGTTAATCCTTGACAAGACGCTCCGCGCTCAGCAGAATGCGCGGCTCCGTGTGGAGGGATACCCAAGCGGCCAACGGGGGCAGACTGTAAATCTGCTGGCTCATGCCTTCGGTGGTTCGAATCCACCTCCCTCCACCATCTATTTGTGCGAAACGCTGCAAAGGTTTGATACGTTTTTCGGAGCTGCAGAGGTGGGTGAGAATCACCGACGTGGTTCGACAAAATCGCCCGGAGCGATTTTGAACGTACTGCGAAGCGGTACGGCCCCGGAGGGGGCGGAGGGCAGGATGCCCGGAGTCACTCAACTCCCTCCATCACTTATTTGTGCGAAATGCTGTAACGCTAGAAAAGATTTTCGGAGCAGTGTAGGGCAGGACGCCCGGAACAATCCACTTTCCGGTGCCAGATCAAGCTACGCCTTGCGGGAGTAGTTCAATGGTAGAACCTCAGCCTTCCAAGCTGATCATGCGGGTTCGATCCCCGTCTCCCGCTCCATTGAATGCAACACGCTAGGTGACAAGTTAACAATGCCCCCGTAGCTCAGTCGGTAGAGCACTTCCTTGGTAAGGAAGAGGTCGAAGGTTCGATTCCTTTCGTGGGCACCACTTGCTGCGGCAAGATTGTAAAAACAGATTTCGACCAAACGTCTTTTCAACTTCCAAGTTACCCCGGAGTTTTGCGAGCATGGCTAAGGGCAAATTCGAGCGCAAGAAGCCGCACGTCAACGTAGGCACGATTGGCCACGTGGATCACGGCAAAACCACGCTGACAGCAGCGCTGAC
>JAYVTP010000419.1:0-5189 GCA_043788685.1 Pseudolysobacter sp.
GAAAGTGGCAAACATGCCGAAGATGAAGCGCTGCTGTTACGTGCGCTGGCGATCCAGCAAAAGATCGATCCGAACGGCAACGGCGTCGCCGAAATGTACGACTCGCTCGGCTCGCATTATGTGGCCACGGAGGAGTACGAAAAATCCATCGACAGTTATCAGCATGGCCTCGCATTGAGCGCGACGCTGCACGGCAAAGACAGCGCACCGTACTTTTCGCAACTCGAGGCGCTCGGCACGACCTACGGCCTCATGCGTCGTTTCGAAGAAGCCGAAGCTACATTGCGTCAGGCGCTGGACGGGCGGCGCAAACTCGATGGCAGCGATAATGTAGAAATGGCATGGCGGCTGTCGCAACTCGCGCGTGTCATCGACAACTCAGGCCGACCGCGCCAAGCCGTGCCGCTGTATCGCGAGGCGCTGGCGATCGGCGCGAAAAAGATGGGCATGACGTCGGTATCGTATGCGGTGCTACTGAACAATCTGGCGATTTCGAGCCGTCGCAGTGGCGACTTTGCCAGCGCCGAGCAAGCTTATGCGCAAGCCGTGCCGATCCTCGACAAAGTATGGCCGGCGAGCGATGCGACCCTGCAACGCATGCGCAACGACTACGGTACATTGCTGCTACGCGAGGGCAAGCTCGACGCCGCACGCGCACCGTTGTTCACGGCTTACGAAGCACGCGTGGCGGCACTCGGCGCGGAACATGCGGACGTCAGCCAATCGCAAACCAACCTCGCCGAATGGGAACTCAAGTCCGGTCATCTCGACAAGGCAATCGAGCGCTTGGCCAGCGTCGAACCGCGCGCCGAACAACTCGACGCCCTCGATCACGCCGCCTACGAACGTGTGCTTGGATTGAGCCAGGTCAAACGCCGCCATAACGACGAGGCGACGCTGCACTTGCAGCGAGCAGAAAAATTGATACGTGACAAACTCGGCGAGCGCGATCCGCGCACATGGCTCAGCATGCTGGATCGCACCGAACTGCTGGCGGCGCAGAACACTCCGCAATCACGCGCCGCGAGCGCCGCGCTCGCCACAGAAATGCTGCGCGGCATCGGCGATGGACTGATGCCCGACTCGGCGCTGTTTGCGCATATCAAACAGCTCGCGAAATCAGCGCACTGAACCAGCGGCGTTCTAGCTGCGGACCTGCTGCTATCAACGCGACCGCATCAGTCCGGCAACTTGCGGAACGCGATGGCGAAGCGATTCCACGCACTGATCGTGGAAATCAGCAATGTCAGATCGACCAATTCTTCGGGCGTGAAGTAGGGTTTTACGCGATCCCACACGGCATCCGGCACATGGGTTTTGGCGACTTCGGTGACGGCTTCGGTCCACTCCAGCGCGGCGCGTTCGCGGTCCGAAAAAAGTGCCGTTTCATTCCACACCGCCACGGTCGCGAGGCGACGTTCGGTTTCGCCGAGCTTGCGCGCGTCGCTGTAGTGTTTGTCGATGTAATACGCGCAGCCATTGATCTGCGAAGCGCGCAGGCGCACCAAATCGATCAGCGGTTTTTCGAGGCCGCTGTTGTTGATCTGTGCTTCCAGCGCGAGCATCGCCTTCATCGCGCCCGAACCGGCGTGGTAGAAATTCAAACGTGATTGCATGATTGGCTCCTGATAGTGTCCTCGATTGAGGACGCACAATCACGATACCGAACCATTCAATCTTTGATAATCTCGTCAAGTTGCGATTCATTGTTCTATTTTTGGAACGATCGACATGGATTTGAACGATCTCCGTTATTTTGCCTTGGTCGTCAGGCACGGCGGATTCAGCGCTGCCGAACGTCATGCGCATATCACCAAGTCGAAACTCAGCCGCCGCATTTCGTTGCTCGAAGCGCGGCTCGGCACACGGTTGTTTCAGCGCAGCACGCGACGTTTGTCATCGACCGAAGCTGGGCATGTTTTCTACGAACATTGCGCGGCGATGTTGATCGAGGCAGAAGCCGCGCAGCACGCGGTGGAACAGTTGCGCAGCGAACCCAGCGGCACCGTGCGTCTGACTTGTCCGGTGAGCATGGCGCAATTTTATGTGGCGCGATTGATTGCCGATTTCATGCGCCTGCATCCGCGGGTGCGCATCGAACTTGACGCTACCGATCGTATGGTCAATCTGATCGATGAGCGCATCGATATCGCACTGCGCGCTCGCGATAGCGGCCTCAAGGACCCCGGTCTCGTGGCCGTGCGCATCGCTTCGAGCCGATTGATCCTCGTGGCCGCACCGGGTTATGTCGGCGCGCGGCAATCGATCGAAGATCCCGCGCAACTTGCCGATCTCGATACCATCGGTGCCTTGCGCGAAGGAAAAAACCAGGTATGGCCGCTTGTCACCGCAGACGAAGGCAGCTTCACGCTGACGCATCAACCCCGTTTGCTGTGTTCGGATTTCACCGTGCAGCAGCACGCTGCGATCAACGGTGTGGCTGTTGCACTGCTGCCGGTGCGGGTTGCGTCGGATGCGCTCAAGCACGGGACGCTGGTTCGTATCGCCAGCGCATGGAGCACGCCGACGCAGGATATCCATCTGGTGTTTGCCAGTCGTCGCGGCATGCTGCCGTCGGTCAGGAAATTGATCGACTATTTGACTCTGCATGTGCCGATGGCGCTTGTCGAATGATGATGACGATTCCATTCGCACCGCTGTAGCAACAATCTGTTTCTATTGCGGCTATTCCGTTTTCGCCCCGCGCCACTACATCATGCAAAGCGTAAATATCGGGGCCGGGTCACCATGAATATCTCTGTGCAAGAATCCGCTGCTAGCGTTTCATCAACCGTGCAACGGTGCGTCAAACAGATTGTGCGTGGACGCGCTACCAGCGACGGTGCGGGCGTGAAACTCACGCGTGTAATCGGTTCGGCCGAGCTGCCGAATCTGGATCCTTTCCTGATGCTGGACGAATTCGGTTCGGACAAACCCGGCGATTATCTGGCAGGTTTTCCGGAACATCCGCACCGCGGTTTCGAGACCGTCACCTACATGCTTGCCGGGCGCATGCGCCATCACGACAATCAGGGCAACACCGGTCTGCTCGGCCCGGGCAGCGTGCAGTGGATGACTGCGGGCCGCGGCATTGTGCATTCGGAAATGCCGGAGCAAGAGCACGGCCTCATGCAGGGTTTTCAACTGTGGGTGAATCTGCCGGCGCGCGACAAGATGTGCGCGCCGCGCTATCAGGATATTCCGGCGGACGCGGTGCCGCTGGTCACGCCCGCTGCGGGCGTACAGGTGCGCGTGCTTGCGGGTTCGCTTGGTGATGTCGAAGGCCCGGTGCGCGCGGTGGCGACCGCGCCGGTCTATCTCGACATCGCCTTGCAGCCATCGACGCAGTTCAGCGTGCCGCTGCCACACGAGCATTCCGCGTTTGCGTATGTGTTCGAGGGCGAGGCGGCGATCGGCGATGCGACCGCAGTGCAACGTGGCCAGCTTGCGGTGCTCGACATCGGTGACGCGGTGACGTTGACCGCCGGCAAGAGCGGTGCGCGGATGATTCTGGTCGCGGGTCAGCCGCTGCGCGAACCGGTCGCAAAGTACGGCCCGTTCGTGATGAATACCCAGCAGGAAATCGTGCAGGCCGTCGAGGATTTCCGCGCCGGCAAGTTCTGATCGTGACGCGGTGATGCAAGCAGGTGTTGCTTGCATCACCGCGCGCAACTCGTGTCGTTGTTGACCGGTTGCGCGCGGTGATTCCGCATTTTTTCAAGCCGCGATTACGGCTTGAGTTTCTCGTCGAAGAATTTCGCGATCAAGCTGAATACGTGTTTGCGCATCGCCGGTGTCGACAATCCATGTTTGCCGCCGGGGTAGGTCATGAGCTCGAATTGTGTGCCGCGATTCTGCAGCTCGGCCATGAGTTTGGTCGAGTTGGTGAACAGCACGTTGTCGTCGGCCATGCCGTGCACGAGCAGCAGCGGTGACTTCAAACCATCCAGATACGGCCAGACCGAACTGGCCGTATAGCCGTCCATATTGATTTTCGGCGAATCCAGATAACGCTCGGTGTAATGGCTGTCGTACAGGCGCCAATCGGTGACCGGCGCCACCGCCACACCGGCGGCAATCTGATCCGATGCCTTGGCCAGCATCATCAGCGCCATATAGCCGCCGTAGCTCCAGCCGAATACGCCGATGTGCTTGTCATCGACGTAGAGCAGGGATTTCAGATAGGCGATGCCGGCGAGTTGATCGTGCACTTCGGCATTGCCCATCTGCTTGAAGATCGCATCCTCGAACCGACGTCCGCGCCGCGGCGTGCCGCGGTTGTCGAGCGAGAATACGATGTAGCCATGCTGCGCCATGTACTGATCAAAATGATCGCCCCAGGCGCGGTTGACGAGCTGCCGGCCCGGCCCGCCATAGAAACGGAAAAACACCGGATATTTTTTCGATGGATCGAAGCCCGTCGGTTTGTATAGCCGGTAATACAAGGCCTGACCATCCTCGGCCTTGACCGTGCCGAACTCCGGCGCGCTGAGCGTATCGCGATACGGTGCATAGGGATGGGAGTTGTCGAGCGTATTCGCTTCGATGATCGCGAGCTGCGCGCCATCCGGCGCATGGATCGTGACGCGCGGCGGCGTGACTGGATCCGACCACGTATCGATGTACAGACTCGCATTGTCAGCGAACACGGCATCGTGCCAGCCATCTTCGCGCGAGATGCGCTCGGGGGCCGTACTGCTGCTATCGCTATTGAGCGGCAACGCATAGATCTGCGAATCGAGCGCGTTGTCGCGATTGCCTGCCACATACACCTTGGCCGCGGCCTCATCGACGCCGAGCACCTTGTCGATATTCCACTCGCCGTTGCTCAATGCATGGCGCAACACGCCGTCCGTGCCGTACAGATAAAGCTGCTTGTAGCCACTGCGTTCGGACGCCCAGATAAACGCGTCCTGCTGGTGCAGAAAAGTCAGGTCGTCATGCAGGTTGATCCAGGTCTTGCTGGTTTCGGATAACAACACTTTCGGCGTGCCGTAACGTGCGTCCGCGAGCAGCAGATCGAGTGTGCGCTGGTCGCGGCTTTGACGCTGCACGGCGAGGCGCTGCGCATCCGGCAACCAGTTCACGCGGGCAAGATAGATGTCTTCGTTCTTGCCCAGATCGATCCAGTACGGCTTGCCGCCCTTCGGCGAAACCACGCCGAGGCGCACGCGCACATTGTTGTCGCC
>JAYVTP010000420.1:0-23903 GCA_043788685.1 Pseudolysobacter sp.
GGGTTCAATTCCCCGCCGCTTGCGGCGATAACTGGCTGAAAGCCAGTTTGGTTGATAGCGCACTTAATACCCCGCTGCTTGCGGCGGGGTGCTTTATTCCATCACAAGGTTTACCCATGAACACCAATCACGAACTGTTCCAGCGCGCGTTGAAAAATATTCCGGGCGGCGTGAACTCGCCGGTGCGCGCGTTCAAATCGGTCGGCGGCGAACCGTTTTTCACGCAGCGCGCGCAAGGCGCGTACCTATGGGATGTCGAGGGCAAACGCTACATCGACTATATCGGCTCATGGGGGCCGATGATTGCCGGCCACAATCCGCCGAGCGTGCTCGAAGCCGTGCTGAAAACCGCGCGCGACGGACTATCGTTCGGCACGCCGAATCCGCTCGAAGTGACGATGGCCGATACACTTTGTCGCTTGGTGCCATCGCTGCAAATGGTGCGCATGGTCAACTCCGGCACTGAAGCCACAATGGCCGCGATCCGCCTTGCGCGCGGATTTACCGGCCGCGAAAAAATCATCAAGTTCGAAGGCTGTTATCACGGCCACGGCGATGCGTTTCTGGTCAAGGCCGGTTCCGGTGCGCTCACGCTCGGCGTGCCGAATTCACCGGGCGTTCCGAAGGGATTGGCCGACCTGACTCTGACCTTGCCGTACAACGATCTCGATGCAGCAAAAGAATTGTTCGCCAAGATCGGTGATCAAGTTGCTTGCGTCATCATCGAGCCGATCGCCGGCAACATGAATTGCATCCTACCGCGCGATGGTTACCTGCAAGGCTTGCGTGAACTGTGCACACAACATGGCACCTTGCTCGTATTCGATGAAGTAATGACCGGCTTCCGTGTCGCGCTCGGCGGCGCGCAGCAGTTGTACCGCGTCACGCCGGATATCTCCACCTTCGGCAAGATCATCGGCGGCGGCATGCCGGTCGGCGCTTACGGCGGACGCCGCGACATCATGGAAAAAATCGCGCCGAGCGGCCCGGTTTATCAAGCCGGTACGCTGTCGGGAAATCCAGTGGCGATGGCCGCCGGGCTTGCCACGCTCGCACTGATCGAACAACCCGGATTTTACGACGAGCTGCATCGCAAGACGCGCCTGCTCACCGATGGTTTATTGGCTGTCGCCACCGACGCCGGGGTGCCTTTTTCGATCACCCGAACCTGCGGCATGTTCGGCTTGTTTTTTACCTCGGAACACGTCGAGACCTATCAACAGGCCACGGCGTGCGATGTCCCCGCGTTCAATCGTTTTTTCCACGGCATGCTGGATCGCGGCATATATCTCGCGCCATCGGCGTTCGAGGCTGGATTTATTTCCGCAGCGCATAGCGAACAGGATATTGCCGACACGATTGAGACTGCGCAGACGGCCTTTCGAGAATGAGCAAAGCCACCCATCGGAGACTCGATGCATTGCCGAACGATGCTCCAACTCGGAAAAGGCATCTATCAAGGTGTCGAGCACAGGCCAAGGCCAAGTCCTCGCGACGGGCTGCGCTTCACAATCCGCTCTGCGCGAGTGCGCCGGCTTATATGAGGACATATTAAGCGCAAACAGATCGATACACAGATTACAGCGATCCGCTAGTGGAAGTGACATCAACGGGATCGCACCGCTGCGTCCGTTTGTCGGCGCATCGATGACCCGCAGGACGGTACCAGCAAGACGACGGTTTGAACTTCCGGCATCTGCTGGAGAAGCACGATCCGGCGCCACAGATACTCGTCACCATCAACGCGCACCTGGCATCCGGCCATGAAACTGTTGCCCGCGTGCAAATACGCCGCGCACGCTTCCTGATAAACCGTGATCTTCTGTTTCGTCATGAAAGCTGGGGCAACGGGTCAATGCGGTCACATCCTCTCGCAGAAATCCTCGACCTACCAGAATTTGCGGACAAAAAAGGGGCGTGTTGCCACGCCCCGAAGCATGTACGCAGAGGTCGAATCGACCCCAGCGTTTATTGGTACAGCTAGTTCTGCGTGGCGGTTACCGGCACCGCGTACACCGGATGCGCCGCGTCATTACTGTCGATACACAGGAATGCGCTCGAAGTCGTCGTTGCCGCCGGGAACAGCGCACTATTCACGGTGACAGTCACCGCTCCGCTCAGAAGACCGGCAAGTGTCAGTGTTGACGGCGATGTGGTCAGCCATGGTGCACCACAAGCTGCGGTTTGCTCGATGTGCATGGCCATGCCCGGGGAATCTCCCGATGCGGTGTTGTCGGTCCAGTTGCCAGTGCTCCCTTGGAAGATCATGCCGGGATCAATGTTGTGCCCGTTATAGCCATTCGCAGCTGTTGATTCGAACCACAACCAGCCGTTCGCATATTGTCCACTCCCAAATGTGGGTGTGCTCAGATATACGACCATCCAGTATTTGCCCGGAGCCAGATTCGTCGGCGTTGCACCAGCCAGGTTGAGATCGATCGCAATCGTGTTGCCGCTGACTGTCAGTCCAGCGGTCGAGCCCATCGTCGCCACGTAATGCCACAGGTAGCTCGGCGCAACCGTATCGGGGTTGCCATTGGGCACACCGGCGTTGTTTGCATAGACCTCAAAATTGATCTTCTGGCCTGTCAGCGTCGAAAGATCGCCGCCCGCCAAGACAAATCCGGGGAACGATAGTTTCGACAAGTTGCTGCCTGGTACCGACACCACAAAATCATCGGAGGGGTAAGCCCCGTGCGCATGGTCAGTCCAGAAATTGGAGTAGAAGCCATTAGTGCCGATACTCGCCTGATCAATCACGACACCTGACGCATTACTGACATTGTCATTGGTATTGGTGACGTTCAAGGTTGGCCCACCGATATTGCTTACCGTCAGATTTGCGTTGTTCGTGGTGAACCCCGTTGGGATACCAATAACAAGTGGCGATGGCGCAGCCGAAATCATCGGCGGTTGCAGACCCACGGCGATCGGCAAATGCAACGGAGTCAGGCTCGCATCGCTGGGCGTAAGTACCAACTCGCCAAAATGGGCTCCGCCATCGGAAGCATACGTCGACGCGTTCACTGTGATGTGCACCGCGACAGTGGCGTGCGCGACGACTGGGAAACTGCTCGGGCTTACCGTCCCGGTCACGCCGGTCAGCGTTGCCGTCCAAGTCACGGAATGATCCTGCGTGCTGTGCAACTTGCGCAAGAATGTACAGGCTGCATTGCTCGCCGCGGGACTGGTGACCGTCACACAGTTGCGGTTCTGCATGCTGGCGATATTGAGCGTCTTCGGGTCGCCGCCTGTCGCGGGATTGGCATTGAGGAAATTCAATCCGGTTTCATTCAACACAAGGCCAGCATTTGCTGCGATGAAGTCCTGGATACGACCTGCGCCGCGATCATAGAAGTCGCTCGGAGTGGTATGGTCGGCCTTGGTCAGCCCCGCCTCTTTCGCCGTCATCATCAACGCCGACTTGACTTCCAGTGGCGTCCAATCGGGATGCAGGCCGAGCAGCAAAGCGCCGCTGCCGGTCGTGTGCGGCGTAGCCATGGAAGTGCCATCGTAAAAGGCCAGGGTATTGGGCCCGTTGGGTACTGGTGCATTCTGGCCTACAGGCGGTACTGCATTGTTGACCGCAGCAAGAATGCTTATTCCGGGAGCTTGCACATCCGGCTTAATCACATCGAATGTCGCAGGTCCGAGCAAGCTGAAGTTAGCCAGAGAGTCTGCAGTGACCGGCAAGCGGGTGTTCGCTGGATAACTTAAATTCGCTGTCACCCCGGCATTGGCGGTTACGTAAGCCACTAACGCATTGCCCTGCACACTGGTGGTGGTGAATACCGGTAGTGCTTGTGCTGCACCTGCATTGATGTAGTCGTCGGCCGAATTGACTATCAACACTTGTGCCGCACCGGCAGCCTTGGCGCGGGATGCCAAAGTATTCGTCCCACAGGTACCACTGATGTAATGCATGATGGCCATTTTGCCGGTAAAGGTTCCGGCTGTTTGCACCGCGCAATCGTTTGCTGTGGCGAAAGTCGGACTGACAACAATTCCCGCAACAGCAATAGCCCCCATAGGTTGGGTCGAGGCTGGTGCGGTGTTCATGCCGATCGGCGCAGGCGCACCGGCACCTGAAACGGTGAGGAAGTAGCCGAGTGGGCCGCCGCTGTGATTACTCGCGGCAACGGTCGTCACCCATGGCTCGAAGTGATTGGCAGTGCCTGGTAACGCAATCGGCACGTTCGTATTGTTGGTATTGCCGGCGGCTGCGGCGATGAAAATGCCGGAGTCCGCCGCGCTGAGGAAAGCTAATGAGGTGGAGTCACTCCACGGATTGGTACCGCCGCTGATCGAGAAGTTGAGTGAGTCGACAACGGAATCCTGCACCGCCTGATCCACCGCTCCGGCTGTTGCCGAGTTCGGACAGCCCGCTGCGCTACTACAGGCATAGTAAATAACCATATTGGCATGCGGTGCTACGCCAGAAATGCGTGCGGAGTAGGCGCCAATCGTCCCATTGCGTGTGTTTCCGGCTGCCGTGCTTCCCGTATGGCTGCCATGGCCCTGATAATCTTCGGCAGAATAAAAAGTTGGAGGATTTGCAGGAGTTGGTGGTGCAGGGTAAGGGTCGATAAAATCATAAGCGCCGATAACCTTGTTGTTGCATCCCGCGAAAGGCACGGTATACAACGTCGAGGGTTGGGTTGGCGATGACGGGTTGCATAAGCCCAGATAGTTGCCTGTGCCTAGGGGGTTGGTGAAAACAAAGCCGGAATCGTCCACTCCCGCAAACGCAGGGCTACTGCTGTTGTAGCCGGTGTCTACATCCGCAACCACCATGCCTTCACCGCGGTAGCCCTGGGTTGCATCGAATCCAGTCGCAAATAGCGTGTCCTGTCCAGCAGGCGTGCCCCACCAGACCGATGCGGCACCGATAAAACCTGGCCCGATATCCGTCATCAACTGGCGGTTCTCATCGCGCTCCACGAACGCCACACCGTTCACTTTTGCGACCTTCTTCGCTTCGTCACCGGTCAGGGTCACCACGGCGGCATTCAACGCATAACGCATCTGATGCTCTGCAGGAACATTTCTTCCCAACACTGCATTGATATCGGTCAGATGTAGGCTCTGCTGACTCGACAGATAATTGACATAGGCCTGCGCCTGAGCACTCCGGGTATCCGCATGCGAACGGCGGCCGGGTTCCGCGCTGCGCGGAATACCGGCCAGCCCGGGAATACTTCCATCGTAAAGTGCGAGCGGATGCTCTTGGAAGCGAACGATATATTTCGCGCTTACATTATGATCGACGACTATGGTGTTGGCGCCGATGCCATGCCCGGATTCGTCGATGACGACCGATCCCATCGCAGGATAATTGACTGAAATGCCAGTAGTAGCGACGAAGCCGGCTAAAGCGAGAGTGAACGGCCGCGGCCGCAAACGATGTGATTTCATGATCTCTCCCGAGACATTTTTTTGAACAACATAAGGAGGAACGATTCTGGTCAAAACCGAACCGTGAGGTCTTCAATTCTCAACGTCCACTGTCGAACCACTATCCCAACCCACAACCGATTTAAGAAACGTCTTACGCATTTGACACGTGACTGTAACCGAACTGGTAGCCAAATTGATGATTCATCGAGTGTAAATAAATAAATATGCCAGTGTATCTCCACTGGAGAGTCATATGCGTGCTATCTACTTACCCGCCTACCCGCCTACCCGCTGAAATTGAAGATTGTCTGGATGCTTTGGCGAAAGCGACCGGGTGCACAAAAAACCTTCTATGCCCGCTAAGCCATCCTTGAGCACATCAATGACCTGGAAGACATCTAGCTCGCCGCGCAGCGCTCGATTCACATTCGGGCCTCGGGCACCGCAACGATACCCCTCGATGGTGTGATGCAGAGCGTGACAAGTTTGGTGTTACATCCGATTTGCGATGTGACTGCGAACGGCAACGATCTCTAGGCAAGGATTCAGTTCTAGGACACGTTTGCCGGATCTACAAGTACACCGTTGTGGCGTCGATCGTCTTGCAATCAAATCGCCAGCCGATACTTTTGATACCAGATCTATCCGATAAACGCGCGCATCGCAGACGACAGGCGAGCCAAGCCTTCAGTCAGATCTGCGTCGGAAATATTCAATGCCGGGACAAAACGCAAAACGTTCGACCCCGCCTGCAGGATCAGCACTCCATGTTGCTGGGCGTGATCGAGCATCTCGCCAGCGCGTCCATGATGCGCGCCATCAAGCTCGGCGCCAATCATCAAGCCACGTCCACGGATATCAGCGAACAAGCAGAGATCGGCATCGATCTGCGATAAGCCTGCTCGTAGTGTCAGCGCTTGGCGTTCGACATTTGCCATCAACTCGGGCGAACGCAAGCGCGCCAGCGCCACGCGCGCCACTGCGGCAGCGAGCGGATTACCGCCAAACGTGCTGCCGTGCGCGCCGTATTGCATAACCTCCGCCGCTTTGTGGCCGACCAGCATCGCGCCGATCGGCATGCCGCAGCCGAGCGCCTTGGCCAAGGTCACGATATCCGGCACGACCTGTTCCCACTGATGCGCGAACAGCTTGCCGGTGCGACCCATGCCGCACTGGATTTCATCGAACACCAGCAAGGCGCCATGGCGATCACAAAGCTCGCGCAGGTGTTTCAGAAAACCCGGCGCGACTGGTTGCACGCCGCCCTCGCCTTGAATCGGCTCGACCAGAATCGCGGCCACACCATCGTCCAACAGCGCCTCGATGGCATCAAAATCGTTGAACGCGCAATAACGAAAACCGCCGGGCAACGGTTCGTAGCCTTGCTGGTATTTCGGCTGCGCGGTGGCGGTGACGGCGGCGAGCGTGCGGCCGTGGAACGAGCCTTGAAACGTGACGATATCGCGCTTCGAGGGCGGGCGACCTTGCGCAGTCGCCCAACGCCGTATCAATTTGATCGCGGCCTCGTTCGCTTCCGTGCCGGAGTTGCACAGAAAAACGCGCTCGGCAAAACCCGATGCCTCGACCAGTTCCTCGGCCAGGCGCAGCGGTGGCTCGCTGTAATACACGTTGCTGGTATGCCAGAGTTTATATGCTTGCGTGACCAGTGCCTCGACCAACTCGGGCGCCTGATGGCCGAGCGCATTGACCGCGATGCCAGCGCCGAAATCAACATACTCGCGGCCATCCAGATCCCACACGCGCGAGCCAAGTCCGTGATCGAGAATCATCTCGCGCGGCTGGTACACCGGCACATAATAGCGTTTGCCTTTCGCCAGAAGCTCAATGCTGGCGGATTCAGGCGTGCTGTGATCAGACATCGTGTTTCCTGAAAAATTGGGGGATGGGGTTACAAGTCGATCACGCACTATAAACCGCTCCATTCGCGCTGCAACTCGGGCAAACTATCGGCATGACTCCATCGTGGAACGACTCATGAAACTCGAAACTCTGGCCGTGCATGCGGGCGCTGAAATCGACAACGAAACCGGCGCGCTATCGCCGCCGATCCATCTTTCCACCACGTTTGAACACGCGCCGGACGGCAGCTTGCCGCACGGGCTGGTGTATCAACGCGACAACAATCCGACGCAGCAGCGGCTGGAACGCGCGCTCGCGGCACTGGATGGTGGCGATCGCGCGCTGTTTTATTCGACCGGCATGGCCGCTGCGGCGGCGTTGTTGCAATCCTTGCCGAACGGCTCACACGTGCTGATGCAGGACGATTTGTATCATGGCGTGCGCGCCCTGGCCGAGCAATATTTTCCACGCTGGGGTATGCGTGTGACGATGGTCGACATGACCGATCTCGCTGCAGTCAGCGCAGCCATCACATACGACACATGCTGCCTGTGGACCGAGACACCATCCAATCCGCTGCTGAAAATCGTCGATATCGCGCAGGTCGCAAAAATCGCGCACGACTCCAGCGCCATCCTCGTGGTCGATGCGACTTTTGCGACGCCGATCCTGCTGCAGCCGTTATCTCTCGGCGCGGATGTGGTGATGCATTCCGCGACCAAATACATGGGCGGCCACAGCGATGTGATGGGTGGAGCGCTGATATTCCGTGGCCAAGCCGAACTCGCGCAGGCCTGTTTTAATGCGCGATTGCTGATCGGTCACAGCGCCTCGCCGTTCGCGATATGGCTGACCTTGCGCGGTCTGCGTTCGCTATCGGCACGAATCGAGCGACATTGCCGCAACGCGCGCGCGGTCGCGGAATTTCTCGCCGCACATCCAGCGGTCGAGATCGTGCATTACCCGGGCTTGGGCGATCATCCCGGCCACGCCATCGCGAAAAAACAGATGGCCGATTTCGGCGGCATGCTCAGTGTGCAGATTCGCGGCGGCCGCGATGCCACGCTGACTGCGGCCGGTCGGCTGAAATTGTTCGTCAACGCGACATCGCTCGGCGGCTGCGAATCGCTGATCGAGCATCGCGCCTCAGTCGAAGGCGCGCATCCGGTATCGCCGCAAAATCTGTTGCGTATTTCAGTGGGGCTGGAACATGCCGACGATTTGATCGCCGATCTCGCTCAAGCCCTGGCTTGAGCGAAATAGATATTCCACCGCGTGCAGCGCGCCAGTGCGTTGCCGGCGATGTCGATCAAGGTATCAACGGACAAACCGATTCGCCAACCGTCGCTGCTTGCAGCAAATTCGCTACCGTGGCACTGCCGTTCGTCTCGATCTGCGTGATGAGTTGCGCACCGTAAAGATTCGCGAGATTGGTACAGAGCGCATTGCCGCTGAAGGTATGGTTGGTCACGGTCAGTGGCGATTGCAGCAAAGCCGCCATGTAGTCACCGCTGTTGCCGTCGGCCTGCACCGTGTAATTCGGCGCATAATTCAGCGTGACATTGCTGATCGTCAGCGTACATGGACCGACGTTCGTGGTGATCGGTGCAACGATATTATCAGCACTGCCGGGGCCACTGAAAACGCCGCTACCGAAGTCACCGCTGAATGTTCCGGCGTGTGTCGTCACCGCGCAGCCCATCGCGCTACCCGCACATGCTGCGGTGTTGCAAATCGTGTAGGTGATTGCCGTTGGATGTGCCCGTCTGCGGCGCGACACAACCACTGCGTGCATCCAGCGTAGACTGTAGCAGATTCAAAAATTGCGACTTGGTCAACGCCTGCGACCAACAGGACTCGAAGCCATTGTGACTGACGAGATCGCCGGCACATGCGGCCGGTATCGCCAACATCATGCTTAAGCAAATAGACGTCCATACGGTCAAAAGGTTTTTATTGCGAAATCTCATTCGGTATTCGCCATGCGCTTGTCTACGCCAATGCAAGCATGTAGCACACCTTCTCGCATGATGGCGATGGAGATGGCGATACCATTGCTACCACTGCCCGCTGTTCGGCATCGACGACCACGGCTCCTGCGGCGGCAACGAACCCTCTTTTTGCAGCAGTTCGATCGAGATCAGGTCGGGCGAACGCACGAACGCCATATGCCCATCCCGTGGCGGTCGATTGATGGTAACGCCAAGCGTTTGCAGATGCGCGCACGTCTTGTAGATGTCATCGACACGAAATGCAAGATGGCCGAAGTTGCGCGCCGAGCCGTAATCCTCAGTCGAACCCCAATTGTAGGTCAGCTCGATTTCGGCATTGGGAGTTTCATCCGCGCTCAGAAAAACCAGGGTGAATTTTCCTTCGGCCGATTCCTTGCGCCGCACTTCGCGCAGGCCGAGGCCATCGCAGAAAAATCGCAAGGTCGCATCCAGGTCGCGGACACGAATCATGGTGTGCAGATATTTCATCGTATTGCTCCGGCAGAATGATGGATGAGGCGCGGGTTCAATCGTGCTGAAAGCGCTGCAGGTATTCGGTGAGCAGACGCAAGCGCGCGATCGGATCGGTGGTGATCAGCACTTGCTGGCGTTCGATATTCTCCAGCGGCAACAATTCGGCGAGACGAAATCCGACCCAGCTCGCGTTATCGAAATTCGCGCGTGGCGCACGATCGTAGTCGCCGCCGGCTTTTTCGGCGATGCGTTCAAGCAAGGTCGCGAGCAGGCCGTATTCGGCGGGCACCGGCAGTAGCGGTTCGCTCGACAGAAATTCCACGTCGCCGCGCAATAATCCGTCGTGTCGCACGCGCGTGCGCTCGACATGAAAACGCTCGCCGCCTGCCGCGGTGATACCGAGCAAGCCGTCCGGCAAAGTATAAAAGTCCACAATACGCGCAAGTGTACCGACCGCTGCAGGTTTGACTGGCGCGCCGACTTCGCCGCCATCGAGAATCAGGCACACACCGAATCCGCTGCCGTTGCGCGAGCACTCGCGCACCATATCGAGATAACGCGATTCGAAAATGCGCAAGGTCAGCGGCCCGCCCGGAAACAGCACGGACGATAGCGGAAACAGGGGCAGATCAGTGGTGGTCACGGCACTAGTTTATGCAACGTTGGCGATAGACGAAAGCATTGCTTATTCTGCGCCGGACTGCGCGTGACGTTCGCGCCACGCCTGGAAAAATCGTCGAGGTGCGTTTTCAAAGCCGCCGTTCGACATGAATACGACATGGTCGCCGCTGCGCGTTTGCGCGAGCAAGGCATCGATCAACGCAGCCACGCTGGTTGCTGCGTACCCGCGATTGTCCAGTGCCGCCGTAACTTTGCCCGCATCCCACGGCAATTCGGGGCGTTGCAGCAGCACGACCGTATCGGCATCGCGCAGGCTCGGCGCAAGTTCGTCGGCATGGGCACCGAGCCGCATCGAGTTGCTGCGCGGCTCAATGCCAACGAGCACGCATGCGCTGCCGACGTTCGCGCGCAAACCCGCCAGCGTGGTGGCGATCGCAGTGGGGTGATGCGCAAAATCGTCGTATACAGACACGCCGTTGTGCGTGCCGATCAGCTCCATGCGCCGTTGCACATTCTCGAACGATGCCAGCGCATTCAATGTAGCCGCGGCATCGGCGCCGGCGGCGTGCGCGGCGGCGATCGCGGCCAGTGCATTCATCACATTGTGCCGACCGAGCAATGACCAGCGTGCGCTGCCGATGATTTTTCCGGCGTGACTGACTTCAAATACCGAGCCGTCTTTTTCGATCAGGCGCGCGCGCCACTCGCCGGTGTCGATGCCGAAGGTTTCCACCGGCGTCCAGCACCCCATCGCCAGAACCTCGCGCAGAAATTTATCTTCGGCGTTGACGATCAGGCGACCGTTGCCGGGCACGATGCGCACGAGATGATGGAACTGGCGCTGGATCGCGGCGACATCGGGGAAAATATCGGCGTGGTCGTATTCGAGATTGTTAAGGATCGCGATGTGCGGACGGTAATGCACGAACTTCGAGCGTTTATCGAAAAACGCAGTGTCGTATTCATCGGCTTCGATCACAAACTGCGCGCCGGCACCGAGCCGCGCCGACACGCCGAAATTCGCCGGCACGCCGCCGACCAGAAATCCGGGCTGCAGGTTTTGCTCATGAAGAATCCACGCCAGCAGACTGGTTGTGGTGGTCTTGCCGTGCGTGCCGGCGACCGCCAGCACCTGGCGTGTGGCGAGCACATTTTCGCCAAGCCATTGCGGGCCGGAAATGTAATTCAGCCGTGCATCGAGCATATGTTCGATCGCTGCATTGCCGCGCGACAAGGCGTTGCCGACGATCACGAGATCCGGCGCGGGCTGCAGATTTTCGGCGCTGTAGCCGGGCTTCAGTTCGATGCCGAGTTGTTCGAGCTGGGTGCTCATCGGCGGATAGATATTCTGATCCGAACCGCTCACACCGATCCCGCGTTCGCGCGCGAGCGCGGCGATGCCGCCCATGAACGTGCCGCAGATGCCGAGGACATGCACGCTCATAAATAGTTTTCAAACACGCACATTTAAAAAACCCCTTCGATGACAACGGCAAGTATCGCCAACAGGTAAGCGGCGAAGGCGGGAGCGTTCAGCGCCTGGCGCAAGATGTTCGCATCCACCCGCACTTTCCAGATGACGATGGCGAGCGTCAGCCACATCGCCAGCATTTGCAGCGGCGTGACATCTTGCGGTGCTGTGTTTGGTGTAAATCCGCTCATGGCAAGTTGCAGCGGAAACAACATCAGCGTGAAAACCACACTGCAAGCCATCAACGCCGAGGCGGTCTGAACGTACCGGGCACGCAGGTCGCGCAGAGTCAGAATGATATTCAGCGCGATCAGTTTGAAGCTGGTGATCAGCAGGAAACGGCTCAGCGAATTTTCGGTGTATCCCAATACGTTGGCGACGAGCATATCGATCGTCAGCTCTGCGCCGATGAAGATCAGCAGCAGGCGCAGCGAATAAGGCATGTCTTGCGGGCCGCGTCGGCGCAGGCACAGGTCGCGGATATATAGCAGCAAATCACTCATGGAAGGAGTTCGGTTTAGGGTTACTGAGCATTGTTTGCGTGACTGAACATCCTGCCAACTACAGCTCCTTTTGGTGTGCCCTGTAGAACAGATACACCGATGCGGCAGCCGAAGTAAATCCAAGCAACGCTAGAAAACATGAGGGCTGCCCGGAAAAATGAATTTGAACTTCAAATGCCAATGAAGTCACAGCACATCCGCCAGCCAATCTGGCCCAGACTCCTGATCTTTCCCACTCGGGAATTGCGAAACCATCGGGATTGCTCCATCCGCCAGGAAGATCATCGTCAGCAGTGAGGAGCGTACCAACGATCGGCCAAACCAGAAACGCAATCAGGGCCGAAAACCCGATCGGCAGACTGAAACCGAAGTGCAGTATAGCGGTGACCGTAGTGGCGACGAGCGGATAGACCAGCCATCGCTTCATGTTGAAATACTAAGCAATCGCAGCGCGCGGCGACTTCAACACACCGAGAATACGCTCGAACACGACATCGAGTTCACCCACGCCATCGATCACCACGAGATGACCGAGATCGGCAAAATGTTCGGCCACCGGTGCGGTTTGCTCTGCATAGATACGCAAACGCTCGCGCACGGTTTCAGGTTTATCATCGGCGCGGCCTTCGGCCTTGTAGCGGATTTCGCAGCGACCGACGATGACTTCGTTCGGCACTTTGAGCTTGACCGCGACATGAAGCGGCTGGCCAATCCGCGCGAGCAGCTCTTCCAGCGCGTGACATTGCGCGAGGTTGCGCGGATAACCATCGAGAATGAAGCCGTTGCTGACATCCGGCTGCGCCAGGCGCTCTTCGAGCATGCAAAGCACCAGTTCGTTGGAAACCAGCTGTCCGGCGTCCATCACGGCCTTGGCCTTGAGGCCCAGAGGGGTGCCGGCTTTGACGGCGGCACGCAACAGATCACCGGTGGAGATATGGGCCAGGCCGAGTTCGGCCTTGAGCTTTACCGCCTGGGTACCCTTGCCCGAGCCGGGCGCGCCAAGTAGGACGATACGCATGCATTCCTTCTTTGTACTTCATGGTGCGAGTGCTGCCGTGACAGGTGGAATCTGGCACGATAGCGCAGGCGAAAGTCCACTTTCATTTCAATCGCGTTGCTAACCTAGCGGCTGCGACACGGATAGTCAAACCAACCACCGATTATACGATGAGGATACGGCTGATGAGCAAAGGCAACCTGTTGTACGCGCAATCCGGCGGCGTCACGGCGGTGATCAACACCACCGCCTGCGCCGTGATCGAGACCGCGCGCAAGCACAAGGCGCAAATCGGGCGCGTGTATGCGGCGCGCAATGGCATCCTCGGCGTGCTGCGCGAGGAGCTGATCGATACTGCCGCCGAATCGAGCAAAAACATCGCCGCGCTGCGCCACACGCCGGGCGGCGCGTTCGGCTCGTGCCGCTACAAACTCAAGTCGATCGAGGAAAACCGCGCACAATACGAACGCCTGATCGCGGTGTTCAAGGCGCACGACATCCGCTATTTCCTCTACAACGGCGGCAACGATTCGGCCGATACGGCGTTGAAGATTTCGCAGATCGGCGCGGCGCTGAATTATCCGATCGCGTGCATCGGCGTGCCGAAAACCGTCGATAACGATCTGCCCGTCACCGATTGTTCGCCGGGTTTCGGCTCGGTCGCGAAGTACACCGCGATTTCGATGCGCGAGGCGGCGCTCGACGTGGCGTCGATGTGTTCGTCCTCGACCAAGGTGTTCGTCATGGAAGTGATGGGCCGGCACGCCGGCTGGATCGCCGCAGCCGCGGGCCTCGCTGCGCGCAAGCCCGGCGACGCGCCGCACATCATCCTGTTTCCCGAAGTGCCGTTCGATGAAGACGCCTTCTTGCATAAGGTCAAGGAAACGGTCGAGCGTTATGGTTATTGCTGTGTCGCGGTGTCCGAAGGCGTAAAGCAGCGCAACGGACAGTTCCTGTCGGAAGTCGGCACGGTCGATGCGTTCGGTCACAGCCAGCTCGGCGGCGTCGGGCCGCTGATCGCGCAGCTCGTGCATGCCAAGCTAGGCTACAAATTTCATTGGGCGGTAGCCGATTATCTGCAACGTTCGGCGCGTCATATAGCGAGCAAGGTGGATGCCGAGCACGCATACGCGGTCGGCAAGGCCGCGGTCGAATTTGCGCTGGCCGGACAGAACGCGGTGATGCCGGTGATCACGCGAGTGGCGGATCAACCTTATCGCTGGATCGTCGAATCCGCACCGCTCGACAAGATTGCGAATCGCGAGAAAAAACTGCCGCGGCGATTTCTCAGCAAGGACGGTTTCGGCATCACACCGAGCGCGCGGGCGTATCTTGAACCGTTGATTCGCGGCGAGGATTATCCGCCGTACGACAAGACCACCGGCCTGCCGAAATACGCCGAACTCGACAACAAGCTGATCCGCAAAAAGCTGCCGGCGTACATCCTCGACAAGAAATAAACTGCCACCGATTTCAGCCGCCGTTGCGCCGCGAATCATCTGGCGCAACGGTTTTTTTAACGGACGCTAGCCGCTGCAACGGCGCGCTCGCTATACTCGGTCGGCTTTTGCCTATCTTGAAGCTAGCGCGGGCGCTGCCCGACGCTGCCTGAACTGAAAATCCTTGGGAGAGAGATCAATGTTGCAACACTACGGTATGTGGATCGCGCTGGCCTGCGCGGTTCTGGCGTTGTTATACGGTGGCTGGTCGGTGCGCTGGATCCTGGCGAAATCGCCGGGCAATGCGCGCATGCAGGAAATCGCCGCCGCGATCCAGGAAGGCGCCAACGCGTATCTGAATCGCCAATATTCGACGATCAGCGTGGTCGGCGTAATCCTGTTCATTGCGATCGGTTTTGCGCTGGACTGGCCGAGTGCAATCGGCTTTGCGATCGGCGCGATCCTGTCGGGCCTGACCGGCTACATCGGCATGTACATTTCGGTACGCGCCAACGTGCGCACCGCGCAGGCCGCCAGCGAAGGCATCAACGCCGCGCTCGCCGTGGCGTTCCGTGGCGGCTCGATCACCGGCATGCTTGTGGTCGGCCTCGGCCTGCTCGGCGTGGCCGGTTACTACATGGTGCTGCAACACTTCGGCCAGAGCCAGGAACAGGCGCTGCATTCGCTGATCGGGCTAGCGTTCGGTTCGTCGCTGATCTCGATCTTCGCGCGCCTCGGCGGCGGCATTTTCACCAAAGGTGCGGACGTCGGCGCCGATTTGGTGGGCAAGGTTGAAGCCGGCATTCCCGAAGATGACCCGCGCAACCCGGCCGTGATCGCCGACAACGTCGGTGACAACGTCGGCGACTGCGCCGGTATGGCCGCCGACTTGTTCGAAACCTACGCCGTGACGCTGATCGCAACGATGTTGCTCGGTGGCGTGATGGCGGTCGAAGCGGGTGCCAACGCGGTACTGTATCCGCTGGTGCTCGGCGGCGCGTCGATCGTGGCGTCGATCATCGGCACGTTCTTCGTCAAGGCCAAGCCCGGCGGCAAGATCATGAACGCGCTGTACGCGGGTGTGATCGTCTCGGCGGTGATCGCGGCAATCGCGTTCTATCCGATCACGATGCAGCTCATGACCAACACCAAATACGGCGCGCTGAATATTTATTTCTGCACGCTGATCGGCCTGGTATTGACCGGTGCGATGGTGGTGATCACCGAGTATTACACCGCGACCGAATACGGCCCGGTGCAGCACGTCGCCAAAGCGTCCACCACGGGTCATGCGACCAACATCATCGCCGGCATCGGTATCTCGATGAAGTCCACCGCGTTGCCCGTGCTTGCCGTGTGTGCGTCCATCTGGGGCGCGAATTATTTCGCTGGCCTGTACGGCATTGCGATTGCGGCCACGGCGATGTTGTCGATGACCGGCATGATCGTCGCACTCGATGCGTACGGCCCGATCACCGACAACGCCGGCGGTATCGCCGAGATGGCTGGGTTGCCGGAGTCGATCCGCGCGATCACCGATCCGCTCGATGCGGTCGGCAACACCACCAAGGCGGTGACCAAGGGTTACGCGATCGGCTCCGCCGGCCTCGCTGCGCTCGTGCTGTTTGCAGATTACACGCACAACCTCGACATCGCGGCGAAAGCCAAAGCGCTGGCCAGCGGTTTGCCGCAGCAGATCTTCACCTTCGACCTGTCGGATCACATGGTCATCATCGGCCTGTTTATCGGCGGCCTGATTCCGTATCTGTTCGCCTCGATGGCGATGGAAGCGGTGGGTCGCGCGGCAAGCTCGGTCGTTGAAGAAGTGCGTCGCCAGTTCCGCGAAATCCCGGGCATCATGGCCGGCACCGCCAAGCCGGATTATTCGCGCGCGGTCGACATGCTGACCAAATCGGCGATCAAGGAAATGCTGATTCCGTCCTTGCTGCCGGTGTTCGTGCCGATCGTGATCGGTTTCCTGCTCGGACCCAAAGCCCTCGGCGGTTTGCTGGTCGGCACGATCGTCACCGGCCTGTTTGTCGCGATCTCGATGACCACCGGCGGTGGCGCGTGGGATAACGCCAAGAAGTACATCGAAGACGGCCATCATGGCGGCAAGGGGTCGGATGCGCACAAGGCCGCCGTCACCGGCGATACCGTCGGCGATCCGTACAAGGATACCGCCGGCCCGGCGATCAATCCGCTGATCAAGATCATCAACATCGTCGCGTTGTTGCTGATTCCGTTGCTGTAAAACTTCGCGTTCGCGCTGATTGCGCGGCGCAAGTTGTATTGAGAAGAAGCCCCGCCTCGTGCGGGGCTTCTTCGTTATCGTGTGCGGAAATCGCTATGATAATGCGACCACCTCACGCATCATTCGACGCCGGAAAACCCATGAAAAATTTATTGCGATTGCTTGCTCCCGCGCTGGTCGGCGCGTTGCTCATCGGTTCGCTGCAGGCCGCCGAACCGACGCATCCAACCTCGGTCGATGCCGCGCTGGAAAAAGCGAAACAGGCACATGCGCCGGTGCTGATCGATTTTTCTGCACCGTGGTGTTACTCGTGTTATTACATGGCGACCCATGTCTTGAACGGCCCGGAATGGCTGGCGGTCGTGGCAAAAACCGTGGTTGCCGAAATCGATGCCGACTCGCCAGATGGCGCGGCGTGGATGAAAAAACTCGAAGTGAAAGCGCTGCCGATGTATGTTGTGCTCGACGAAAAAGGCAATGAGCTCGGCCGTATCGTTGCCGAACAGCCGCGTGAAAAATTCTATCCGCAGCTCAACAAGATTCTGGCGGCCGGCAACACGCTCGATCAGCTGAAACAGAAAGCGCTGGGCGGATCCATCGACGCCACCGCAACCGTGCTCAGCTCGTATCAAGCCCGCGGACAAGGCAAGCAAGGACTCGACTGGTTCGCCGGCCTGCCGGAAAAATCACGCACAACGGCGAACAAGAATGCCGTCGTTACGCTATGGCTTGATCGCCTCAAATTGCTAAACGCGCTGGCCGCAAAAGATCAACGGACCGCGATTGCGAGCGCGCAACGTGTGCTGGCGGGCGAGATCGGTTGCGATCGTCCGTACGTGATCGATTCGCTGCTCGAAGCGAGTGAAAAACTTGCCGCGACAGAACGCAGCAAACTGCTGTTGCCGCAGAAAGTGGCGATGAATCAATTCCTCGACCGACAGATTTTCATCAATACACCGACGTGCGCCGACCAGCGCAGCGCGGTCATTTCCACCGCCGACGTGGACGCGGCGCTCGGCGATAAAACCGCCGAATCCGCAGTACTTGATCGCGCGATCGATGCGACGCGGCAACGCCTCGGCAACGATTTCAGTCACGACCGCAATCTCGCCGACAATCTGCGTGTTTATCTGGTACGCGCCAAACGCAATGACGAACTCGATGCGCTATATCCGAGACTTATCGCCGCGTATCCCGACGATTACGTTTATCCGTATCGCTACGGTCGCAGCCTGTTCGAGCGCGGTAATGCCACCGCCGCGTTGCCGCTGCTGGAACAAGCCGCCGACAAAGCCTACGGCCAGAATCGTTTGACGGTTGCGACGTTTCGCGTGAAAGCGTTGAAAGCTCTGAAGCGCCAGGCCGACGCTGAAAAAGTCGTGGGTGAGGTGCTCGAACAAAACGGTCAGTGGTTTCCCGAACAGGTTACGGCATTAAAAACGGCGTTGAAATCCTGAGATGGTTTGATCCACCGGGTTAGTCATTGCAGTCTCGTCGCGGCCTCATTTTGTCGAAGCGAAAATCCCTTCATTCAGGTTAGTCGCCTAGATTTTGTCGCGCTGCAGCACGCGATGCATTATCCTTTTCGACCTGTCAGGCCCGAGGTGCGGGCCGAATTTATACGGAGAAAATCATGGGTCTCGATCTGGTCAATGCCGGCAAAGACGTGCCGAACGAAATCAATGTCATCATCGAAATTCCGATGAACTCGGAGCCGGTGAAGTATGAAGTGGACAAGGCCACCGGTGCGATTTTCGTTGACCGCGTGTTGACCACGGCGATGCGCTATCCGTGCAACTATGGCTACATTCCGAACACGCTTTCGGGGGATGGCGATCCGGCCGATGTGCTGGTGATCATGCCGGTGCCGCTGATTGCGGGTTCGGTGATCCGCTGCCGTCCGCTCGGCATGCTGAGCATGACCGATGAGGCCGGCGAAGACGCCAAGCTCGTGGTTGTGCCGATCAGCAAGGTGTTCGGCGGCTACAGCAAGTTCAGCAACGTGACCGATGTGCCCGAGCACACGCTTGAACGCATCGCGCATTTTTTCGAGCACTACAAGGATCTCGAAAAAGGCAAATGGGTCAAGGTGCAGGGCTGGCTCGGCCTCGAAGAAGCCAAGCGCGAAATCGTCGAGTCGGTGCAGCGTTACGAGAGCGCGCCGGAAAAACCACGCTTCTAATATTCGGCAATCACGCCGTTATTGCGTATCGTCATCGTCCTTGTCGTCCATCGGATTGGCTGGCGCTTTTTCGGCGACGTGCGCCGCGAGCATATCGGATGCGCGCCAGATCCAGATGTGGCCGAAGCGATACTCCTGCACGTAGAACGGCGTCACCGGTATCGGATACTTGCCGTTGAAGGTCATCAGCAAACCGTCCGGATGCGCCAGACACCATTCGTGCACTTGCGCAAACGTAATGCTCGGCAGTGGCGTGGTCAGGCGTCCGGCGAACTCGAACAAGCCGTGATGCCAGCCGATATTTGCGATCGGCTGGCCACGTTCCTGTGCGGCGCGAATCTGCGCAGCGGCAGCGGTCACGTCGAGCTCTTTGCGTAGCGTCTGACTCTGCGCCAGCATCAACGCCAGCACCGCGGCGGACGCGCAAATCGCCAAGGTGCGCGGCTCACGATCCGCACTTCGGCGCAACAACAAAAATACGCCGATCAGAATAATGCACGCGCCCCACAGCGGCCACAATCCAGCCACCGCATCAACCTCCGAGCTGTTGATGCCGAGGCGATTGAACATGGATAGCGACGATGCAAATTGAACCGGATTCGCCGCGGTCAACGCCAAGGTCAGCAGCGCGATGCCGAGGATCAGCAACAGTGCACCGAATAATCTTCCGCGTACTCGTGCCGCAGGCGACTCGAAAACCAGCGCCAGAATCAGCGCGACACCCGGCATGATCGGCAGCAAATAATGCGGTTGCTTGCCGCTGACGAAGCAGAACGCCACGAACGTCGGCAGACTCCACAACAACGCAAAACGACCCACCTGTGTCGCACTGATTGCCGCGCGCCATGCCGCGAACGGCGCACGCAAAACCAGCGGCCACGGCAACAACATGAGCGGAAATACCATCGCGTACCACCACAGCGGACGCTGATGCGCAAAGCTGTTCGCGACGCGACCCACGGTTTGATGCAACAGAATTGCCTGCGCATTCTGCACGCCGATATTCAGCGTCGCCGGAACCACCCACGCCAACGTGATCAGCAGTCCGCCGAGCAATCCGAGCATACCGAGTGCATACCAGCGCAGCATATTGGCGCGCGCCGCGATGCTCCAGAACGGCGCCAGCGCAAACGCAAATGCGACATCGAGAATCGCCACAGGGCCTTTGGCCAGGATCCCCAGGCCGATGCCAAGCGCGATCAACGCGACGCCTCGCCCATGCCGCGCGTTATCGAGATCGAGCATGCCGCGCAACGCGATCAGCACACACGTCGCCAGCAACACATCGAACATGATCGCGCTCGAAAACGTTGCGAAATAAACCATGCCGAGCAGCATCCACACCGCGCGCATCGCCAGGGTCGACGAACCGCTCAGGCGCAGCACGAGACGATTCAGCAAAAACAAACTGGCCAGCGAACCGAGCAAAGTTATTACCCGCGCCGACCAGACGTGGATGCCCAGCACACTCCAGCTCAGGTTGATCAGCCAGAACAACAACGGCGGTTTTTCGGAATAGATCGCGCCGTTCAAATGCGGCACCAGATAATTGCCGCTGCTGTGCATTTCCCACGCGACGGCGAGATAACGCGTTTCGTCGATCGGCAACGCCGGCAGCATGAACACGATCGGCAGCAACAATATCAGCCAGATCAGGCGCCAGTCGGCGAGACTCGCGAAGATTTTCGCGAGGGTCGGATTATTTATTGTCATCAGCCTTTATGCGTTGTGTGCGGAATTGCAGCGAGCTGTTTCAGCCACGATCCAGCAGGGATTTCAGATCGATCACCGCTGCATTCGCGCGCGACACGTAATTCGCCATCACCAGCGAATGGTTGGCGAAAAATCCGAACGGACGGCCATTCAAAATGATCGGGCTCGACAGTGATTTCTGTGATTCTTCCAGCTCGCGAATCACCTGCTTGAGGCTCACCATGGCGTGCTTGCTGACGAGGATCGGCGCGAAATCGACCTGGATCGCCTTGAGCTGTTCGAGCAAGGCCCAGGAGTAGCCGCGCGATTCGTAGAAGATATCGTCGATCTGCGTCCACGGCGTTTGCACCACCTGCGGCGCCTGCGTGGTGCTGGTATTCAACGCGGCATTGGTCGTGCTTGCCGCCGGATCGACCGGCGCATCGCCTTCGAGTCGCAACTGGCCGACGCTGGCCGACAAGCGCTGCGACAAACTGCCGAGGCGATTCGATACCTGATCAAGATAGTCGGCCAGGCTGTCGGCGCGCGCATAAAACTGCGCGCTGTTCGGATCACCCGTGCCGAGGCGTTTCAAATAGCCGTCCAGATGGCCAATCGCCTTGCGGTACTGACTCTCGGAACTCGGCAACAACCAGCGATCGTTCGGACTCGAAAACAGCGGTTCGGCTTCTTTCAGATCGACATCTTCTTCGGACTGCGATTGCGAACGCGCGAACTTGTTGCGCATCTCGCGCGACAGATCGCGTGTTGCCGTGATCACGCCGAACTCCCAGTTCGGCACGTTATCCATGAACAAGCCGGGCGGGAATTTATCGTTCGACAGATATCCGCCGCGCTTGTCGAGCAGCGTTTCCGCCGAGCGCATCAAGGTGCTCGCGAGCACCGCGCCGGTGACCACGTGCTGGTTTCTTTCCGCCATGCGTTGTTCGGCGATCTTGACCACGTCGAATTGCGGCGGCTCGTAATCCCACCACCACATCAACGCAAGAATGACGACCGCGTAGATGGCGATCAGCGCTAGCACACCACGCAAGATCCAGTTTGCGCGACGCGGCAATGATGGTGAAGCGGGACGAGTATCAGCAGCATTCATGGCATGCGCTCCGGGAAGCTTCGCAAAGATTGCCATGATACCGCGTCGCGTCCTCGCATCGGTAAGCGACGCCGCGCGCGGTGCGGGTCTCATTCAGGCTGGTAGATCTCCGCGCCTTGCGCACGAAATTCGCGCGACTTTTCCTGCATGCCTTTTGCAAGCGCCTCGGCATCATCGGCGACGCCGTGTTCCTTGGCGTAATCGCGCACGTCCTGGGTGATTTTCATCGAGCAGAAATGCGGGCCGCACATCGAGCAGAAGTGTGCATGTTTGGCGGCGTCTTTCGGCAAGGTTTCGTCGTGGAATTCCTGCGCTTTTTCGGGATCGAGGCCGAGGTTGAACTGATCCTGCCAGCGAAATTCGAAACGCGCTTTCGACAACGCGTTGTCGCGTGCCTGTGCACCCGGATGGCCCTTGGCGAGATCGGCCGCATGCGCGGCGATCTTGTAGGTGATGATGCCATCGCGCACGTCCTGCTTGTTCGGCAGGCCGAGGTGTTCCTTCGGCGTGACATAGCAAAGCATCGCCGTGCCGAACCAGCCGATCATGGCCGCGCCGATCGCGCTGGTGATGTGGTCGTAGCCCGGCGCGATGTCAGTCGTGAGCGGCCCGAGCGTGTAGAACGGTGCCTCGCCGCATTCGGCGAGCTGCTTGTCCATGTTCTCCTTGATCATGTGCATGGGCACGTGGCCGGGGCCTTCGATCATCACCTGCACATCGTGTTTCCACGCCACTTGGGTGAGCTCGCCAAGCGTTTCGAGTTCGGCGAATTGCGCGGCGTCGTTGGCATCGGCGATCGAGCCCGGACGCAGGCCGTCGCCGAGCGAGAACGCCACGTCGTAGGCTTTCATGATGTCGCAGATGTCTTCGAAATGCGTGTACAAAAAAGATTCGCGGTGATGTGCGAGGCACCATTTCGCCATGATCGAGCCGCCGCGCGAGACTATGCCGGTCACGCGCTTTGCAGTGAGCGGGATATACGGCAAACGCACGCCGGCATGAATCGTGAAATAGTCCACACCTTGCTCGGCCTGCTCGATCAGCGTGTCGCGAAAAATTTCCCACGTGAGTTCTTCGGCGCGACCATCGACTTTTTCCAGCGCCTGATAAATCGGCACCGTGCCGATCGGCACGGGACTGTTGCGGATGATCCATTCGCGCGTTTCGTGGATGTTCTTGCCGGTCGACAAATCCATCACCGTGTCCGCGCCCCAGCGGATTGCCCAGACCATTTTCTCGACTTCCTCGGCGATCGAACTCGACACCGCGGAGTTGCCGATGTTGGCGTTGATCTTCACGAGGAAATTGCGCCCGATGATCATCGGCTCGCTTTCCGGATGATTGATGTTGTTCGGGATGATCGCGCGACCGCGCGCGATTTCGCTGCGCACGAATTCCGGTGTGATGATTTTCGGAATCGCCGCGCCGAAATTTTCACCGGCGTGTTGCTTCAGCAAGGTCGGGTCGGTGATCGATTCCAAACGCTGGTTTTCGCGGATCGCGATGTATTCCATTTCCGGCGTGACGATGCCGCGGCGTGCGTAATGCATCTGCGACACATTGGCGCCGGACTTCGCCCGCCGTGGCGCGGCGGTGTGCGGAAAACGCACGTCGACGAGTTTCGGATCGACCGCACGCTTGCGCCCGAATTCCGAACTCAAGCACTTGAGCGTTTCGCTGTCGCCGCGCTCGTCGATCCAGCGTGCGCGCAGAGGCGCAAGTCCGGCGACGAGATCGATGTGCACTTGTGGATCTGTATACGGCCCGGAGGTGTCGTAGACGGCCAGCGGCGGATTCTTCTCGGCGCCAAACATGAGTGGCGTATCAGCCAGTTCGACTTCGCGCATCGACACGCGCAGATCGGCGCGGCTGCCTTGCATATGAATTTTCCGCGATCCAGGAATCGGC
>JAYVTP010000421.1:0-4640 GCA_043788685.1 Pseudolysobacter sp.
ACCATCGGGGAAAGTGATCTCGCCGATGCCGTGCACCACACGATGCGGCAGACCGTTGCGCTCGTCGAACGCCGACCACGTACCAACATCGCGCCGCGCAATGCCGCTGTTGCGCGAACCGACCCACAGCACCGGTGCGCCGCTCGCCGCATCGCTTTCCAGCAGCGAGCGGCTCTTCCTCGGGCAGACCGTTGGCGCGCGCGTGCCGCAGCCAGTTGCCATCGGCATGGATTTCGGCCAGCCCGCTGGCAGACATGTCCGCGTAGAGCACCGCGCCATTTTTTGCGTAGTGCCAGGCAACAGCACGCTGACGCCACCCTCAACGATGCCCGGCACCGCGGTGTACAAGGTCAAACGCTGATCGACCAGGTGCGCCAATCCGTGACCGGTACCGATCCACAAATCGCGACCGTCCTTGCCGCCCCATTGCGCCAACGCACGTACCGCGGAATTCGGCAGACCATCTTCGCGACCGAGATGCCATGCGGCACGCGTCGGCTCACGATCAGTGCGGCCGATGCCATCGAGACGATACAAACCATCTTCATTGGTGCCGATCCACAAGCACGGACCATCTACCGTAATGCCAGGCAGCAGCACTGCGATTTCCAAACCGCGGGCCGCGACAAGTTCGGGACAGGCGTGTTGATCGCAGCGATAAAGTGATCGCGACGTGCCAACGTAAACGGCATCGTCCGCCGCCACAGCCAACGCCTCAATATCGGTTTCAGTCGCACCCGCGGGCAACGGCACAGGCGTCATCACGCCGTGGGCGTAATGCACCAGACCGGCTTGATCGGCGCCTATCCACAGGCTGCCATCGGCGCCCGCCAGCAGGCGCAACACAAACGCATGCCGCGCAATCTCGGGCATGGGCAAGGCGAGCCAGTTACGCCCGTCTTAGCGCGCCACGCCATCCTCGGTGCCCGCATAGACAAATCCGTCGCGATCCTGCGCCAACGCCGACACGCTGTTCTGCGGCAGACCTTCGCGGCTTGAAAAGCGTCGATAGCCGGTCCAGCGCAATTCGGACTCTGCGGTGAGTGCGGGGCCGGCCACGATTTCCAGCGCGCGCATGCGGTAGCCACAACATCATGGCCAGACAAAAAACACGCAGCAGCAGATGTCGTGATCGGCACGCCAGCGCAGGCTGACCTCGACCGATCGGAATTGCTGTAGCTGGCGCGCGCGCGCTGTCAGCGGTCATGGGATCCCCATAGCGAAAGCCAAGGGTACTCAAGTGCTACGCCGCGTGCCATTCAATTGGCAATTGGCGAAAATTATGCGCGGCAGCGTGGAAAACTACGCGGCCTGACGTTGCGCCCGGGTTGCTGCCATCGCATTGGCCAGCACCTCGAAACCTGCATCCGGCAGATGCATGTGCTCGCTCAGATAGCGACGAAAAATCCGCGCACCCGGCTGGCCGAGACAAAGGCCTAGCAGATGGCGGCCAATGTGATGCAAGCCGATGCCACGCGCTCGGCATGCGGCGACATATTCCTGCATCTGCATCAGCACATCATCGCGCGATGGCAACGGCGTGGCGTATAGCGTGTGTTCGAGCTCGGCCAGAATGTACGGATCGTGATAGGCAGCGCGACCGAGCATTGCCGCATCGACATGCTGCAGATGTTGCTGCACGGCCGCCACATCGGTGATACCGCCGTTGATGACGATATGCAGATCAGGAAAATCCTGCTTGAGTTGGTAGACACGCGCGTAATTCAGCGGTGGCACATCGCGGTTTTCTTTCGGGCTCAAACCCTTCAACCAGGCCTTGCGCGCGTGCACGATCAGCACCCGACAGCCGGCGTCGCGCTGCACCGAAACAAAACGCTGCAGATCGGCATATTCGTCCTGCTCATCAACACCAATGCGACATTTCACCGTCACCGGAATCGACACCGCGTTGCGCATCGCGAGCACACATTCGCCGACCAGTTCCGGCTCGCGCATCAGGCATGCGCCGAAGCGTCCGGACTGGACGCGATCGCTCGGGCACCCGACATTCAGATTGATCT
Source organism: Pseudolysobacter sp. (assembly GCA_043788685.1). Lineage (GTDB taxonomy): Bacteria > Pseudomonadota > Gammaproteobacteria > Xanthomonadales > Rhodanobacteraceae > Pseudolysobacter. The sequence goes on from JAYVTP010000421.1 coordinate 2,022, forward strand.
CGCGATAACCGAAATCCGCGCCAATGCGCGCCGCTGCTGCGAGTTCGTGCGGATCGCTGCCGCCGAGTTGCAGCGCCACCGGTTGCTCGGCCGCATCGAACCCGAGCAAGCGCTCGCGATCGCCATGCACAATCGCTGCACTAGTCACCATCTCGGTATACAGCAGCGCATTCGGCGTGAGCAGACGATGGAAATACCGGCAATGCCGATCAGACCAATCCATCATCGGTGCCACACAAAGCACCCTTGCCCCATAAGACCCTGTTTTTTCGACCGATTTTTGACTGGATTGGCTCATTTTAAGCAATTTCTCACTGCTCTATCTGTTCAACGGTACCAACAATTTACAGTATCTCATTGTTGCCACTGCTCCGATACTGCTCTAAAGTGTAGCGGAGCAGTAACTGAGGAGCAGTGACATGGGAACGATCATCGCACGACGCTTGAAGGATGGATCCAAAAGCTATCGCGCTACTATTCGTATCATGCGCGGAAACACCGTTCTTTATCGCGAGACGGAATCTTTTCGCGCCAAGGAATTGGCGACACGATGGATGCGGCAACGTGAAGTCGAGCTCAAACAGAGCGGCGGCGGCGAAAGGGCCATTATTGCAAAATCGGGCAGTGCATTGGTTGATGCACTGATCGATCGTTATGTCACGGAGTTTCAGTCGATACAACAATGGGGCCGGACCAAAACGCATCACCTGCAACTTCTCAAGAGGCTCGTTGGGCATTGGGATAGCATTGCATTAACGACTGAACAAGTCGTTACACATGTGCGGCAACGACGCATCTCGGGGACGGGCCCTTCCACCGTGAATAACGATTTGATCTGGCTGCGTACGGTCTTCAAGACCGCGCGCTCGGCATGGGGGATCCCCGTCAATGTGCAAGCGATCGAAGACGCCGCCTATGCGAGTCGTCATCTGAAGCTTGTGCGAAAATCTAACCAGCGCGACCGGCGCCCTACGCAAGCTGAGCTCGACAAACTCAACAGTTGGTTCACGCGCAGCGATGGCAGGATGCAGATTCCGATGCACGAGATCATCCAGTTTGCGATCGAATCCGCACGCCGGGAAGACGAGATTTGCCGGCTTCGCTGGAACGATATTGATCGAAAGTCCATGACCGTCTTGGTCCGAAATATGAAAAACCCCGAAGCCACAAAAGGCAATGATGTAGCAGTGAAGCTGACGCCAGAAGCGTTATCCATCATCGAGCGTCAACCTCGAACGGATGAACTGTGCATCTTCCCTCACGATTCAAAATCCGTGAGCGCTGCGTTCGCTCGCGGGTGCAAGATGCTCGGCATAAAGGATTTGCGTTTCCATGATTTGCGCCACGAAGCGACGTGCCGGCTTTTCGAGCATGGTTATCAAATTCACGAAGTCGCCCACTTCACAGGCCATCGAAGCTGGGCAACCCTGAAGCGATATACGAACTTACGCGCAGCGGACATGCCACTGCGTCCATAGCTTGACCGACAGGTCGTCCATCGCATCCTGGTATTCGCCGTTCGGCTGTCGCACCGTGGCGTGCACGCCGACCGTGCCGCCGAGCAACAGCATGATAGCGAACAGGCGCAGCAATCTCTGGGCGAATCCCTTCAGAGCGACATCGCGAACGGGGTTAGCAATTTCCATTTATTTACTCTTAGTTCGCGCGGGCTAATACACGCCGCAGGGATGCTGCAGGGGTTTGCCGGCGTTGGCGGCGATCCGCTTTTGTTGATCGAGGAAACCGGCGTAACGACTGCCTGGGTCGACGAAGATATAGAGCGACTGATGAAACGCATCAAGCCAGCGTTTGGTCCAGTCTGTCGCCTTGGCGGTATCGTGCAAAAGAAGCACGACGGGTGTCTCTTCGGTTACTCGCCCGCGTAGTGACGCGATGGCGGCTTGCGGGGTGATATCGGCGGGAAGTTCGACCAGCTTCGGAAATGCCTTGCGCTGTTCCGGCGAGAGCTTGCCTAGCATGACCATAGTGGCGCCTTGCATGGCGAGATCATGGAACTCGCTGGCATCGAGAATGGCCGGTGCATCGAGCAGCGCGATATTGCCCTCAACGGCACCACCGGCGCGGTACCAGGCGGGCAATCCACCACTGAGGATGCGTATCGGATTTCTCCGGCTTCGCTGAAGACCCTGGACTGCCTGGAGTAGTTGCGCTTCATCCTTGCCATTGCCGATCAGGACAACGGTGTCGGGGCTCTGCGCGAGCGCGTTCGACGGCAAGAAATTCGGCTGCACATGAATCGCGTTGGGTATCCAGAAGTTCGTGATTTCCGGGTCGCGGCGTACATCGATGAGCAAGGCGTGCTTGGCTTCAGTCACAGCATCCATGGCCGAGATGAAAATCCTGGCGCGCGCCTGTGCTGAAATCGGTGCAAACGTAGCTGCGGAAGTAACGGTCTTAGGCGATCCTGATTAGCGCCGAACCTCAGCGAAGAAAATTGCAGGCCAAGCGCAGCGAGGCTTCTGGACAAGGCTTGCACAGCAGCATCACGTACAGCAGTCGCGGCACCATCTGGCGCAGGCGAAACCGACGGTTGAATCGACGACCGAAGGAAGTCCCTGTGGGATACGCCGCTTCGGCCAGATAGCGCCGTGCGTACTT
>JAYVTP010000422.1:0-2531 GCA_043788685.1 Pseudolysobacter sp.
ACGCACGAGCCATTGCCCGAAGCGATGCAGGTGAAATAGCCATCGTGTTGCGAGGCGCTGAAAGCCACGTCTGGCGTGTAACGACCTTGCGTGCCGGGCACACCTACGCCGGTCTGCCAGCTCGGCGTTGGCAGATACGCACTTACACCGCCACCGGATGCCGCGACCTGGCTCGCATTATTGCTATCGAGCGGCTCATTCCAGCCGCCCTCCGGAATATATCCGAGCGCCGATGTGTATCCGGTTGCATTGCTCGAACTCCAGTATGCGGCTGGGTTACTGGAATCGGCGAACTGCGTGCCGCCGACACACGTGACATAACTCGACGAACAAATCGCATTTGAGCTAGGCAATTGTAGCTTCGGTGGCGTGCTGGTCGTATCGCACTCCGCCACGCCAGCGTCACCGGAAGCTACCAGCACCGAGATTCCTTCGATCGCGGCCTGACTGAAAAGCTGGTCGAGATAACTCACGCCGCTGGACTGCGTATCCGACTCGCAACTGCCGAAGCTGATGCTCAAGATATTCGCAAAAATCGGGGTATCGTCGATCACATGTTCGGTGGCGATAAACACGCCGTCCTGGTTATTGACGTCGGTGCTGGCAACAAGGTAGATCGTGGCGCCGGGCGCGGTACCGATGGCACGCTCGACATCCAGTGTGGCTTCGGCCTGATCGCTCGCCTTGCCGCAATCGGCGGGATCGGTATCGGTGCATGAAGTGCTTGCCGGCGGCGGCGAAATGCCGGCCGGAGGAACTCTCAAGATCGGATCGGAATTCGGCAGCGACATGACATGTTCGAAGGCTTCGATATCGGCATTGGATACTTGCGCACGACCGACAATCGCAATGCTCTGCCCCGCGCCGTTGATGCTCTGTTGCAACACCGGCGTGACGCCGTAAATAGTGGCGAAATCCGCCGGGGTGATGAAATAACTGCAAGCGCCTGTCGGCGGGCAATTCGACAGTTCCGGCCGGGTCGCACCGGGCACGGGCACGCTGCTCCGATGTTGGCTTGAAGCGTGATAGGCGCGTGTTCTGCTCGTGGTCAATCCGCGTACCGACTGAATCACGCCAGCCAGCGCAGTCGGCACACGCGGTGCGCCGACCGCCGCGATACGCGTCTCGCCGCTGACTTGATAACGATGCAGCTCGGTGCCAAAAGCCGCCTTCACGTTGGCTGCGCTAGCGCTGAAACTGATCGACATGCGATTGTTGGCCACGCTATCAACATGCAGGCCTTGCGCTTGCAGCCAATCCGTTATTGCCTGGATATCATTTGCAGTCGCGCCGAATTTTTCGCCAACCTGCTGCGGCGTGAGCCATGCGTGGAAATTCGCCGACGCCGGATCTTGCTGCTCGTGCAACAATTTTTCAAATGCCGCCTGCTGCGCGGCCGAACGCTTCAGGTTCACAGTGAGATGCTGCAGTACCGTGGCATCGTCAAGTGCGCCAAGATCGTTTTCCGCAGATGCCCACGAGACTTTTGATTCGTTCAACCGCACCGCGTTGCCGCCATCCACGCGGCCACGCACGACGTCGCGAACCTGAGCCATCGCCACTGCCGAAAATCCGCAAGCCAGCAGCAGCAAATACGCGAGCGCATTCCTGCGTGCATCCCGATTCACGCCTGCACTGCGGCGAAAAAATTTTCGAGTACCGGTCATCCCACTTTCCTTTACGAATTCAAAACTGCACGCGCTGCTGCCAACGCGAGTGAGACATGTCGGCTCGACGGCAATCAAAAAGGCAACTTGAATCCTGCCGGCAGGTTCATGCCTGCGCTCACGGCGCTCATGCGCGATTGCGATTCTTGCGCGATCTTGTTGACGGCGTCGTTGAACGCAGCGGCGACGAGATCCTCGGCCATTTCCGCATCATCGGCGAACAGCTTGCGATCGATCGTGACGCGACGCACTTCGTGGCGACCACTCATTTGCACCGTGACCAAACCACCGCCGGATTGGCCGCTGACTTCGAGGTTGGCGATTTCTTCCTGCGCGCGCTTCATCTCATCCTGCATGCGCTGCGCTTGTTGCATCAAGTTACCCAATTGCGCTTTCACGAGCCATTCTCCAGAGGTTTGATGGAATTCGGCACGATCCGCGCGCCGAGACTTTGCATCAGTGCCTGCACCACCGGATCGGCATGCATGCCGGACTCGGCAGCCTGTTGCTGCGCCGACTTGGCCCGCGCGGATTGGTCGGCTGGCGTTTCGATATGGTCGTCGGCGCGCTCGATTCGCACCTTGATCGTTGTGTCGAGCGCCGCCGATATTTTTTGCTCGATCAGCGTTACCAGCGTCGGCGAATTCAAATGCTGATGTGCGGCCTTCAATGCCAGCCGCAAGGTATCGCCTTCAAGGCCGAGCATCGCTGCATGCTGCGCGAGTTGACCGGCCGGACCACGCAAGCCCGCACTCTCGATCAACGCGGGCCAATCGTTGGCGGTGAGATCCGCCAAGACGATGCTCGGTGCAACCGCTGCCGCTACGGCGGCGCTGGGCGGCGCAGTTGCGGCCTCGTTTTCGT
>JAYVTP010000423.1:0-3162 GCA_043788685.1 Pseudolysobacter sp.
CTCCGAACACGGCAGCGCCGATAGTTCGGATGCAGAACAACGTACCGAGCAGGCACGCGATCTGTTGATCCGCATCGAGTTTATCGCAGGCCTCGAATCGCCGCCGCAGGATCGCCAGCGACGCATGGATTATCAGGTGTCGCGTCTGTCGGCACGGCTGCGCGGCGACAACGTCGGCAATGTCGAAGCCGAGCTTGGTGCGTGGCTCAGCGAATGGTATGCAGTCGGCGCTTTGCCAACGGATCAGGCCGCAGATCTGCACAAGCGCTATGCGCATGCGCTGCAGACCTTGCTCGCACAATTGCCCTGATCGATTATCCCGATGCGCTGGGGGCGGCGACTGCCAATCTTCCCCATCGCATCGATGGATCAGGCGCTACTGGCGCGATGTGCGCGGCCCTTGCGTGCGTCCTGAATCAGGTTGCGTGTCCACGTGCGCATGTCATCGAGCATCGAGTAAATCGTCGGCAGCACAACGATGGTGACCAGGGTCGAGAAGATCAGCCCGCCGGCAATCGCACGCGCCATCGGGTAATACGGCGGGCCACCACCGCCACCGCCCATTGTATTGGTGCTGAAACACAGCGGCACCATGCCGAGAATTGCCGTACCCATGGTCATCAGGATTGGGCGCATTCGATCGCGCGCGCCTTGCACCAAGGCCTCGTTGCGGCTCATGCCTTGCTGCCGCAGATGATTGACATGCACGATCATGACAATGCCGTTGTTGACCACCACGCCCATCAGGATCAGCACGCCGATGAACGCCATGATCGAAAACGTCGTGCCGCTGAGCCAGAACAGCCAGAACACGCCGAAGATCGAAAACACGAACGTGGTCATGATCGCCGCCGGGAAAATCAGCGATTCGAACATCGATGCCATCACCACATACACCAGCACCAGCGCGATCAGCAGATTGAGTCCCATCTGCTTTGCAGCATCATCCGAATCATCGAAGCTGGTGCCGAACGTCCAGCGATAACCTGCCGGCAAGACCACAGATTTCATCGCTGCCTCGATACCCATGCGCGCGTCATCCATCGTCACGCCATCGGCCAGATTGGTTTTTATCGAGAGCGAGGTCTGGCGGTTTTCGCGTTGCACGCTGGAGGCTGCGCTTTGAGTTTTTAGGTCGACCATCGCCAGCAACGGAATCATGCTGCCGTCAGCGCGGCGCAGTTTGTAATCACTCAGGTCGTCAATGCGTTGCGTATCCGCATTCGCAAAACGCAGCCACACCGGCACGTCTTTTTCGCCGCCACGAAATTCCTTGAGATTGATGCCGCGCAGTGCAATCGCGACGTATTGCGCGACCTGTTGCGCGCTGAAACCGAAATTCTGCGCGCGGTCGCGATCGACATGCACGGCGAGTTCGGTATCGTTGTTGTTTTCGGCGGAACGCACATCGCGCAGGCCCGGCACGCCTTGCAATACCGGTATCACCGCGCCGATGAGTTCGTGCAATTGTTTACTCGAATCGCCGACCAGCGACAATTGCAGGCCATCGCTGTTGCCGTTTTTTTGCTGATCGAAACCGACGCTGCCGATCGGGATTTTTGGCAATCCGTCGCGGATATCCTGCATGATCGCAGCCGTGCTGCGCGTGGTGTGATCGTCATCGAGCAGCTTGATCCCAGTGAGGGATTGCAGCATGCGCTTGATCATGCGCATCACGCCGCGATTGTCGTCATATAGTTGGATGCTGGTGAACGCTTGGCCAGATTCATCGAAGCGACTGTAGGTGCTTTTAATATCAAATTTCTGCTTGTGCTGATGCAGAAATGCTTCGATGTTGTGGATGGATTGCTGCATGTCCGGCAAACGATAAACCGCGTTCAAATCGTATTGCAGAAACAACTGTCGCGAAGCGCCTTGCGGAAACATGTCGGTCTTGGTCAACACGATCGGCACAAAACTCAGCAATACCAGCAGCATCGTGCCGACCACGGTCCAGCGCCGGTTGCGCAACGTCCAGTCGATCATGTTGGTGTAGCGCGCTTGCAGGCGCGAGATAAAACTATCGCGGGTGATGAACTTCGGCGAAGGTAGTTTCGATGCAAGCATCGGGATGAGACTGACTGCCACCAGCCACGACGCCAGATGCGCAATCGTCATCGCCACCGCAACTTGGGTGAGGAAAATACTGATCTGGTTTTTCGCGCCAAAAATATTCGGCAGGAAAACCGCGATGCTTGCAAACGTGCCTGCGGCGATCGCGATACCCACCGTCTGGGTGCCCTGTACCGCGCTGTACCAGGGTTTGTCGGGATATTTTTCGCGGAACTGATAAATGCTTTCGACCACCACGACGGCGTTGTCGACGAGCATGCCGACTGCCAGCAGCAAGCCCATCATCGACAACACATTCAAGGTGATGCCGAAGAAATACATGCAGCCAAGCGTCATCACCAGACAAATCGGAATCGCCAGCGACACCATCAAGGTGGATGCCCAGTCACGCAGGAAAAAGAACAACACGAGAATTGACAGCAAGGTGCCGATCAGGCCGGCCTCGCCGAGTTCGCGCAGCGAGCTGACCACACCCGCGCCTGCGTCCTGCAGGAAATACAACTGGATGCCTTGCAGCTCAGGATCCTGTGAGAGGCGCTGCATTTCCGCGCTGACCGCACGGCTTACATCGACCAGATTGGCGTTGCGTTCCTTGAACACATCGACAGCGATCGCCGGGCGCAAATCGAGATGACGTGCGTAATTCAGACGCCCGGGCTTGAGTGCGACATCGGCGACATCGCCGAGCTTCAGGCCCTTGTCGTTGATCGGAAAACTGCGGATCGCTTCAAGGTTGCGCCACTCGCCCATCGGCTGCACGCGATAACGCAAATCGCCTTCGCGCACGAGACCGCCGGAGCTCGAAAAATTCGCGTCCGACAAGCGCTTGTACAAGTCGTTCAGACTGATGCCCGCGGTGCTTAGTCGATCTGCCGATATCTCGATCTGCACTTCGTTCGGCGCAACGCCTTCGATACTGACCTTGGCCACGCCGGGCAGGCGTTCAAGTGGGCGCTTGAGTTTCTTGTCGATGAGTTCGTAGGAATTGGTCAGGTCGCGATCACTGGCGATACGAATATTGACGACAGCCTGATCCGAACTGGAAAACTTGCGCACGAAATACCGCTGCAAATCACTCGGCAAAGTGGA
>JAYVTP010000424.1:0-4701 GCA_043788685.1 Pseudolysobacter sp.
GCCGATGTCGGCGATCTTGCCCGCGGCGCGCTCGCCGAAAAAGCCGTGGCGCAAAGCTTTGGATTCCGGTGTTTGAATCAAAAGACTGAATGCCTCGCGCTCGACCTGTATGCCTTGATCGAACGGCTTCGATACCGCCGCTTCGATCGCGTCGAGACATTTCAATGGCGCGGGATAATTGGCTGATGCGGCGGTGACTGCGGTGCGCGCGAAGCCGAGAAACCCTTCGGCGTTCTCATGCTTGATTTTCCAGTCGCGCACCTTCGGCAATTTTGCGCCGCTGGCGGCGACTTCGCGCGCCAACGTGATCGCCGCTTCGAGCGCATCGCCGTCGACCACGCGATCGAACAGCCGGGTCTTGGCGAGTAACGCCGCCGCCACTGGCGTGCCGGAAACGATCATGTTGGTGGCCGCTTCCAGACCCACCGCGCGCGGCAGGCGCTGCGTGCCACCGGCACCGGGCAGCAGGCCGAGTTTCACTTCCGGCAAACCGATTTGTGCGCGTCCATTAGCGACGCGATAGTGAGTGCCGAGCGCAAGTTCCAGGCCACCACCGAGCGCCATGCCATTGATCGCAGCCACCACCGGTTTGCTACTGCGTTCGAACGCGGCGATCACGGTCGGCAACGTCGGTTCCTGCTCGGCTTGCGGCGTGTTGAATTCGCGAATATCGGCGCCGCCCGAAAAAGCGCGCTCGCCGCCGCTGACCACGATCGCGCGCACTTGCGCATCGTCCAGCGCCTGCGTCAACGATTCCACCAAGCCGCGCCGCGTGGCGATGCCGAGGCCGTTGACCGGCGGATTGGCCAGAGTGAGTACGGCAATGCCGTCATGGATTTCGTAGCTGACTGACATTTTTCTTCCTGCGTGGTGGTGGTGGATCACGATGACCGATCATTGGATTTTTGCTGCGCCGACTGTCGTTGTGCAGCCGCTGCCGGCACGAACCAGCGGCTGGATGGCGATGGCTGTTGTGCCAGATTAAGTTCCGCATCATGGAACTTTGTTTCAAGCGCACGATATCGTACCGACAGCCGCAATCTTCGACAAGAGTTGCCGCATACGCTTGCGAATGTGGAAGCCGCCTTTTAGGATGCCAGTCGTTTCCAGAACATAGTTCCGCATCACGGAATTAAACTCCCATCCACAGAATGGACCGCGCATGGATTTTTCCTACACCCCGAAAGTCGAAGCCTTGCGCGCGCAACTCACGCAGTTCTTCGATCAGTACATTTATCCGAACGAAGCGGCGTATCTGCAGGAAATCCAGCGCAACCGCGACGCCGGCAATGCGTGGATTCCAACTGCGGTGATCGAGCAATTGAAACCGCGCGCACGCGAGGTCGGTTTGTGGAATCTGTTCCCGCCGCGCTCGCCACGCGCGCCCGAAGGATTGTCGAATCTCGAATACGCGCCGCTGTGCGAAATCATGGGTCGCGTGACCTGGGCTGCGGAAGTTTTCAACTGTTCCGCGCCCGATACCGGCAACATGGAAACGATCGAACGCTACGGCAGCGAAGCGCAAAAAGATCGCTGGCTCGAACCGCTGCTGGCCGGTGAAATGCGCTCGGCATTTCTCATGACCGAACCGGCCGTGGCATCGTCGGACGCGACCAATATCCAGTGCTCGATCCGCCGCGATGGCGACGAATACGTGATCAACGGCCGCAAGTGGTTTGCTTCCGGCGCGGGCGATCCGCGTTGCGCGCTGTACATCGTGATGGGCAAGACCGATCCCAACGCCGCGAGCCATCAGCAGCAATCGATGGTGCTCGTGCCGGCCGACAGCCAAGGCATCGACGTGCTGCGTGCGTTGTCGGTGTTCGGTTACGACGATGCGCCGCACGGCCACATGGAAATCGAGCTGCGCGACGTGCGGGTGCCGGTCGACAATTTGCTGCTCGGCGAAGGTCGCGGATTCGAGATCGCGCAAGGACGATTGGGGCCGGGCCGCATCCACCATTGCATGCGCATCATCGGCGCGGCCGAGCGCGCGCTCGAACTGCTGTGCCAGCGCGTGCAGTCACGCGTGGCGTTCGGTAAACGCATCGCCGATCAGTCGATCTGGCACGAACGCATTGCCGATTCGCGTTGCATGATCGAACAGGCGCGGCTGCTCACGTTGAAGGCCGCGTCGATGATGGACACGGTCGGCAACAAGGTCGCACGCGCCGAGATCGCGATGATCAAAGTGGTCGCGCCGAGCATGGCCTGTCAGATTCTGGACTGGGCCATCCAGGCGCACGGTGGCGCCGGCGTGAGCCAGGATTTTCCACTCGCCAGCCTGTATGCCGGCATCCGCACCTTGCGTCTTGCCGATGGCCCGGACGAAGTGCATCGCGCCACCATCGCCAAGCTCGAACTGGCGCGGCACACGATCCGTACCACCGCATGAAAATATCGGTAACGCGGATCGGCGAGGAGTAGCGCATGGGCAGCCCGAAGCGCGCCAGCCATACGTTTGCGCAGAACATCGATCACAGCCATCCGCAATTCGTCAGTGCCGTGGCGCGCGCGTTTTCGATCCTGCGTTGCTTCGAGCAAGGTACGCAGTATCTCGGCAATCAGGACATCGCACGCCAGACCGGGCTGCCCAAAACCACGGTATCGCGCCTGACCTTCACCCTCGCCGCGCTGGGCTATCTGAACTACAGCGCCGCGCTCGAAAAATATGCGCTCGGCACCGCCGTGCTGTCGCTCAGCCACGCCTTGATCAAGAGCAACGACGTGCTCGCGATCGCGCGCCCGCTGATGCGCGAACTGGCCGACTACACGCAGTCGGCGGTGATGCTGGCCGAGGGCGATCGCGATCATCACCGCATGGTGTTGCTCGAAGTTTGTCAGGGCGATGCGACGTTTCAGATGAACCTGACCGCCGGCGCACGCGTGCCGCACGGTTCGACGGCGTTGGGCCGTGCCGATCTCGCGTCGCGCTCGGACGAGGCCTTCGCGCGCTACTTGGTCGACCTCGAAAAAGACTGCGAACCGGGTTACTGGCCGCGCATTCGCGTCGGCATCGTGCGCGCGCGGCAGGATTACCAGACCTACGGCTTCTGTTTCTCGATGGGCGACTGGAACGCCGAGGTTTTTGCGATCGGCGTACCGCTGGTCTCCGCCGACGGCAGCCGCGTGCTCGCGTTCAACTGCAGCGGACGCGTATCGGTGATGACGCGAGAAAAACTGCTGCAGGATTTCGGCCCGAAACTCGTCGCATTGCGCGACAAGGTGCTACAGCGGACTGAAGGGCGATTTTGATTTCTTGGTTTTCACCTTATGCAAAATAACTACGTGATGAGCTTCGCAACAGTCCGGCTACACGAGCTGCGAAGCAATTATTGACCATGCCAAGGGACAGCCGATGCTGATGGTCTACAAGACAAGTTTTTTGAGCAAATTTTGAATGGGAACTTTGTAAAGGCTTTTCATGAACGTCGCGGCGCCCCTGTTCGCGCGAAAACTACGTCTAAGATTCCTTTCCATTTTCTTCACACGATCAGAAACAAATTTCATTATCGCCGATTCGTGGCTAATGCCAAGTTTGACTACCAGCGGCAGCCCGTCACCAAACGAATCAATTAATTCATCAAAACGAAGCGAGCCGCCCGACTCTTTGTATGCTGAATCTAAAAAGAAAAGCGCCAAAGCATTAGATCCATTGTGAGGAAGTGCTTCAACTTCGCAAATAGCTCCTCAAGTGTATCTGAAAAAAACTTGTAGCCATACTGTGATTTAAAAATGGCATTGAGTATTGCTAAAAGCTGGAACGTCGCAAACTGGGAAAGATTGCTTTTAGATGACGGATCGCAGGCCGTAATATACATATCTGAAATTTCTTTCGATATCTTTATCAAAGCATTTCTCGATACGTCAGATGGCGTGAAGTAGCCGGCGAGCAAAAAGTCACCGAAATTAATCGCGCGCATCAACCTCTCTGATTCCTCTAACAGTTCTACATCCATCAAACTTTCGAGAAGGTCTGGACAATCTCGCTTCAATCCCGCTAGAAAAAAATAAGAATTCAGCCAATACGGCGTAAAAACGTCCGAAGAAATTTCCAGCGAGCTCTTTTTGTCCATTCCCTTGGCGTAGAAAAACTCAGCAAATGCGCGATGCCTAAACCCAAGAGATCCAGTATCTGTACGCAAGTACAAGATAGAATTTCTATCACAAAGCCTGCCGACAAGGATAGCAGCATTCGGGCTCGCCCTTCTTTTTTTGCAATATGCCTTGATCTATTCTTCAAGCTCAATCCTTGATATCTCTGAAAGCTGATTGTCAAGCATAAAAAAGGAAAGCCAAATTAATGCTTCAGTGACAATTTCATATTCTTGTTGTGAGCGTAAACCTTTGGCTATTTCCCAGCGTCCCAGAGTCAATTCCGTGTATTTCTGGTAAAGTTCAGTTAAGTTAGACGGAAGATCTTGTTCACTTTCGGCTATTAGCCTACCCAGAAGAATATATGCTATGGGGGCGCCATCTAAAGCCTTCATCAAGAGGCTGTTCGATAGATCCTTCACTAGCTGTCAGGTTTCGTGTGATACTATTCAACAGCGGGTCTGGCGTTTGAGCGCGGCTCGTGATGCGCTGACACAACTATATCAACACCTGGGAGCTTGAGAATGGCGATTACCTTGCATCCCCTGGCGCGCACCACACCGCGCACCCGTGCACAACTGCAGGCCGAGGCCGCCGGTCAAAGCG
>JAYVTP010000425.1:0-2859 GCA_043788685.1 Pseudolysobacter sp.
TCAGGTAATCCGCCAACCGCGCCCCACTGCTCAAGCTTGCCTTGGTTCTGGCCATGTTCGACTCCGATAGAGCGACAGGCGGAGTCTGGCAGGAAAATGTCTAAACTAACAGTATTGGGTCGCGTCTTGTAATCACACATAACCTCAGCATGCGAAGTCTTCTGGCCGTAGCAGCAAGCAAATCCAAATGATCGCCCCTTGCTTGTAGCGAACTGACGCCGGGAATGGCGCTGTTGCGATCAGTCGCTCGCATTTGTGCTTTCAGGAAAAAGTACGATTCTCGGTGTTGATATAGTCCCGCTACGGGACTATGATTCTTCCATGCGAATCATTGCCCTTTCGACACTCAAGGTCTTCTGGGAAAACACTCCCGCTTACCGCGATGCCGAGGCTGCAACTCTGGCTTGGTACAAGCAGGCACAGTCCGCCGAATGGACAACTCCTGCAGACGTAAAAGCCGCCTTTGGCAATGCCAGCATCCTTCTCGATGGCCGTGTCGTCTTCAACATTGCTGGCAACAAATATCGCCTGATCGTATGGATCAACTACGACTATCGCATTGTGTACGTCCGCTTCATCGGTACGCACAAACAGTATGACAAGGTCGACGCGCAGAAAATATAAGGCCCCACTATGAACATCAAACCCATCAAGACAGCAGCGGATTACAAGGCCGCCCTCAAGACGATTGAAGGGCTGATGACTGCCAAGCTCGGAACACCCAACGGCGACAAACTCGACGTACTAACCACGCTGGTCGAGGCCTACGAGGCGAAGCATTTCCCGATGGATCTGCCTGATCCTATCGCCGCGATCAAATTCTGCATGGAGCAATCAGGGCTTGTCGTGCAAGACCTGGTACCCGCCATAGGGCGATCGAACCGTGTGTACGAAGTCCTCAATGGCACGCGCTCCCTTACTCTGCCGATGATCTGGAAGCTGCACGAGATGTTCGGAATTCCTGCCGAGAGTTTGATTCGGCCTCCAAAGCACGTATGACCTGGTGACCAGCACGTTCATGCCACACGATGGCGCGCGTATACAAAACCAAGAGTCGCGTCTTGTAATCGCACATAGCCTTAGCATGCGAAGTCTTCTGGCCGTAGCAGTACACAAACTCAAATGATCGCCACTTGGTTTTAGCGAATTGACGTCGGAAATGATGGTGTTGCGATCTATCGCTCGCATTCGTGCTTTCAGTATTTGCCGACAACAATCCCGAAATTCACCCGAAACCGGGCAAAATACCCCGTTGGCGGCGCTCGATTCGCGAATCGCCGCGCGCATTGCGCTCAACCCCTTACCCCACTCGAAAACGGAATACGCTTTTGTGATGATGAAAACGGCCACGCCGCAACCGCCGGATGCGGTCGACCTTGCCTTGCTTGAACGCCTCCGTGCGGCGGCGGAACTGCTCGAAGCGGTCGCTTCCGATCGCGAGCTGCTGAAACGATTGCCCGACGACGATCGCAAGCGCCTGCTCCAGGCGGTCTCGCGGGTCTATCACCCTGACCCATCCGTGCGCCGGCAAAAACGCAAGGCGGCCACACGCGAGCGCAACAAGGAACAGATACGTATCGAAGACGCGCTGCTCAACCAGACCGGCATCCGCACGCTGCGCCGCAAGCCGGTGTTCACCACGCCGAACGTATTTCCGCCGAAGGGATTTACGGCGCACGACAGCGACAGCGACGAGCCCCAGCCGCGCAAATCGATCGAGCCGCAGCATTGCTACGTCTGCAAGCAAAAATATTCGACGATCGATGCGTTCTACGATCAACTCTGCCCGACCTGCGCTGCATTCAACTTCGCCAAACGCAGCGAACTCGCCGACCTGCACGGCCGCGTGGCATTGCTGACCGGCGGGCGCGTGAAGATCGGTTATCAGGCCGGCCTGAAGCTGCTGCGCGCCGGCGCCGAGTTGATCGTGACGACACGCTTTCCGCGCGATTCCGCAGCGCGCTATGCCGAGGAAGAAGACTTCGGCGAATGGGGCCATCGTCTGCAAGTCTTCGGCCTCGACCTGCGCCACACGCCGAGCGTCGAGGCGTTCTGCCAGGAACTGATCGCGACCCGAAGCCACCTGGATTTCATCATCAACAACGCGTGTCAGACCGTGCGCCGGCCACCGGAGTTTTATGCGCACATGATGGACGGCGAAACCACCGCGCTGCACGACACGCCGCAACGCGTGCGCCAACTGATCGGCCACTACGAAGGCCTACGCAGTTCGCAGATCCTGCCCGATGCATCATCCGCGCTGGCATCGCGCGCTGATCGCGCGGCGCCGATTCCTGGGCTGACCCGAGCGGCCGAGCTGTCGCAGATCCCGCTGCTGCCCGAGGAGTTGATGGCGCAGTCGCACCTTTTCCCCGAGGGTCGCCTCGATCAGGACTTGCAGCAGATCGATCTGCGTGGACGCAATTCATGGCGGCTGCAAATGGCTGAAGTATCTTCGGTCGAACTGCTCGAAGTGCAACTCGTCAACGCGGTCGCACCGTTCATCATCAACGCGCGTTTGAAATCGCTGATGCTGCGCACGCCGGGGCGTGACAAGCACATCGTCAACGTGTCCGCGGTGGAAGGCCAGTTCTACCGCAATTTCAAGACCACCAAACACCCGCACACGAATATGGCCAAGGCCGCGCTGAACATGATGACGCGCACCGCGGCTACCGATTACCACAACGACGGCATCCACATGAACAGCGTCGACACCGGCTGGGTGACCGATGAAGATCCGGCCGAAATCGCGGCGAAAAAAGTGCTGGAGGAACGCTTCCATCCACCGCTCGATATTCTCGACGGCGCCGCGCGCATCGTCGATCCGATCATCAGCGGCATCAATACCGGCGAGCA
>JAYVTP010000426.1:0-15882 GCA_043788685.1 Pseudolysobacter sp.
TGGTCGCCGAAATTCCGAGCCCAGCGCCCCCGGCAGCGCGCGCCAAGCCGGAGCCCGCCGCCACGCCTGCGCTCGCGCCTGCCGCCGCATCGATCGTACACGCCCCGCCGCCGACCGGTGTCGCCGCGGCCAAGCAGCTCATGAACGAAACTGCGTTCGCCAACCTCGGCCTGCGCGCGTACATGTTCACGCTCAAGCTCGAGCACTGCGACACCGGCGAGGAATTGCTGGCGTTGTTGCCGGATTTCACGCGGCTGCTGACCACCGCAAAAGGCGAAACTTATGCGCTCGATCTGCACGAGCGTATCGAGACAATGATCGCTGCCGAGCATTCATCGGCGGGCTGAAAAATCGCCTTTCAGCGGATGCGGCGGCGCGCGAATGCGGCTAGCGCTGCCCAGCGGCAATGCCCGTTTGCTCGCGTAAGTCCGCTGGTGCTTGCTTGAACTCCTCGCGATATTGATCCAGCCCAAGCAGGCAACGCGCGAGATGTTGTTCGCGCGTTGCCTGCAACAGACGATTGTTCGGCATCGAAAGATCATGCGGATTCATCGGCGCGCGCGTGGCGTGATGCAGATGCACCGCGAGGCCCGCGTATTTGAGTTGCCGCTGGCGCACGCTGGCGTTGCCCAAGCGTGCGGCCAACTCAATGTCTTCGCTCCCGTAACCCTGCATGCGTTCGTCGAAACCATTGACTCTATCCAGATCGCTGCGCCAGAAACTCATATTGCAACTCATCACGTTGCCGCCGCGGCTTGCCGCGCGCCGCGCCAGCCACGGCGCACGCAAGGCGTGGCGACGCTTGGACTCATGTTTGGTATCGAATTGACCATCGAGCAGCCAATCGAAGCGCGGTCGTTTGCCTGCCAGCAGTCGTATGGTTTCCTGCTCGCTCGCGCGCAGCCGGCCGCCCTGCAAAAAACTGTTTTCCTGCGCCAGCGCGAGATGGTCGGCGACAAACGCGCGATGCAGCAGCATGTCGCCATCGAGCAGGATCACGTAGTCACCGCGAGAACTCGCGATGCCACGATTGCGCGCACGCGCGGCGCGAAACCCGAGATCTTCCTGCCAGACATGGGTGAGGCGACACGGAAATGTGGCGGCGAATCCTTCGATCAATTCACGCGTTGCCGCCGTCGAACCGTCATCCGCGATGACTACTTCATACGGCATGCTCGATTGCGTTTTTATGCTTTGCAGCACCAGCCCGAGCGCTTGCGGCCAGTTGTAGGTCAGAACAATCAGGCTGGTGCGCATGTGGTGCGATTCAGGCCAACGTTTGCCACGCAGCAACCACACTCTGCAGCGAAATATCCGCAACCGTAGCGCACTGCGGCGGACCACCGAGATTGATGATCGGCGTGCCGAACGGACTGCGCCGATCCCAGCGCAGCGGCGAATACGAACCGTACATCACGATCAACGGACAACCCGCCGCAGCGGCGAGATGGGCCGGACCCGTATCGATCGAAACCATGCTGTGGGCGCGTTCGAGCAGCGCCAGCAAACGACGAATCGGCAAGTCGTTGGCCGCCACCGTAACGCAAGACAACTGGCTCGAACGCTGCACGGTGTCGAGAAATGCGGCCTCCACCGGCGAACCACACAACACCAGCGTGGCCTCGGGCAAATGCTGATGCATCGCTTGCAGCAGTGCGCTCCAGCGATCGATCGGCCACGCTTTCGGATCGTCCTCGCGTTTGCGGCCCCATTTCTTCGCTTTCCAATTGCCGGGTTGCAACAGCACCAGCGGTGCACTGCCGAAATTGCGTTGCTCGATCCACATCGCGCAATCGGCACGATCCTGCGCGGTAAGAAATAATTGCGGTGCAGTCTGGATGTCCTCGTCTTGCCACGGATAATCCGCGGCAGCGAACGCGGCCGGCGTCTGCTTGCCGAAGCGCAATAGTTCATCGACCCAATGTTCTTGCGTGCCGTGGTGAAAATCGTTGATGAACACGCAGCGATCGCGCGCGATACCGCTGAACCGCAGTAGCGGATTGATCTTGCCCAGCGAGCGGCGCGTATCCTCGGTCACATATATCGGCCCGCCATGCTGGCGGATTTTCTTGATGACCTGCCAGCGTTCCGGGCTCAGCCAAAGTGGTGTATGCCGACCATGCAACTGCCAGATCTCGCCGACATCGGGATGATCGGCAAACAGCGCGCCGCTCCACGTGCCGGCGCTCAACAAGCGACACGGATTGCCATAACGGCGATGCAGCAGATGCAGCAGCGGCGCCTGCAGCAACATGTCGCCCATGCGCCCGAGGCGAATGACTAGCGGGCTCAGCGGATGGTGCGGCAAACGTGGTGGTGGCATGCGATGTGATCGGTTCCGCGAGAGGCAAGTGCCATCGCAAAGTATCGGCGGATGGCGCGAAGAAGATGAGTCGCTCCTTCCGAGCGCACATAAACCCGTTTGGACGGGGGAATCTACTCGGCGTAGTTTATCAAAGTGCCTGATGTCGGTTCCGGCTGACTTGCATCGAGCAAACGCATCGGCCGAAGCCGTGCAAGCTGCGCAGTATCGAAAGGCCAACGAATACTGTTCCGCGGGCGTGGCGCACCCGCGCCAACGACAGTTTGCGTTATGCTTGCTGTCGAATTTTTACAACCGGTGATGGCATGGCTTCCGCACAAGTTCTGGTCGTGGACGATGAGCCGGATATCCGCGGCACGGTCAAGGAAATTCTCGAAGACGAAGGCTACAGCGTGATCGTCGCCGAGAACGCCGCCGCTGCGCGCGAGGCGCGACGTCAACAGCGCCCCGACGTGATCCTGCTGGATATCTGGATGCCGGATCTGGACGGCATCAGTCTGCTGCGCGAGTGGTCCGAACGCGGCGGTTTGCCGTGTCCGGTGATCATGATGTCCGGCCACGGTACGATCGAAACCGCCATCGAGGCAACGCGTCTAGGCGCTTACGATTTCATCGAAAAACCCATTTCGCTGGCGAAGCTTCTGCTGACGATCGAGCGCGCGCTCGAAGCGCAACGCCTGAAACGCGAGAACGAGGATTTGCGCCAGCAGGTTTCGGTGCCGCTGGAGCCGGTCGGTTCGAGCAAGGCGATGCAGGCCTTGCGCGCACAGCTCGATCGCCTCGCGCAACACGATACCTGGGTGCTGATCCAGGGCGAGCCCGGCACCGGCAAAGAAGCGCTCGCGCGTTACCTGCACGAAAAAAGCGCGCGCCACGATGGCCCGTTTGTCACCGTCGCACCTGGCGCAATTTCTCGCGAGCACGCGGCGCAGGCGTTGTTCGGCGCAGAAGATACTAACGGCGTGCAATACGGATTGATCGAGCAGGCCAACGGCGGCGTGTTGTTTCTCGAAGAGGTAGCCGACCTCGATCCCGAGCTGCAGTTGCGTCTGTCAAGCGTGCTGGAACGGCGCAGCCTGCTGCGCACCGGCGGTCGCGAAGCGGTGCCGCTGAACCTGCGCGTGATCGCTGCGAGTGCGCAGGATCTCGAAGCGCTGGCGAAGGCCGGCAAATTCCGCGAAGAACTTTACTACCAGCTCAAGGTGGTGCCGATCAGTGTGCCGCCATTGCGCGAACGGCCCGAAGATATTCCCGAGCTGCTGCGTTTTTTCGCCGACTTTTTCCCCAACCGCGACAAGCTGCCATATCGGCATTTTCCGGTCGGCGTGCAGAATCGGCTGCGCAATTATCCGTGGCCCGGCAATATCCGCGAGCTGCGCAATCTGGTGCAGCGTTTGCTGATCCTTGGACAGGCGGGTGACGTGGAATTGATCGAGGTCGAACAGGCGCTCGGCAACGCGGTCGCGCCGAAAACACCGCGCGAAATGGACAGCGGCATCGACATGAACCTGCCGCTGCGCGAAGCCCGCGAGCAATTCGAGCGCGCGTATTTATTACGCCAGCTTCAGGAAGCCGGCGGCAGCGTCGGCAAACTCGCCAAGGTAGTAGGCATGGAGCGCACGCATCTGTATCGCAAGCTGCGCGATCTCGGCGTGGATGTGCGCAGCAGCGGCAAGGAAGAGTGATTTCGATGGCGGATAGATTTTTCCGCTACGAAAATTTACACGCTCGAATTTAGACTATTGTGCGCTGCCGCAATTAAACTAGGCGTACCCTCTCAATTTGCCAATCCGCATTCCCTGCGCCACCCACTACAAGGAAAATTCCATGAAACTCGACGGTAAAGTAGCAATCGTGACTGGCGCGGCCAGCGGTATCGGCAAACGTATTGCCGAGGTGTATGCCGAAAACGGCGCGGCGGTGGCAATCGCCGATTTGAATCTGGCGGGTGCGCAAGCGGTGGCCGACGAACTCAAGGCCAAGGGCGCACGCGCCACCGCGGTGGCGATGGATGTGACCGATGAGGCCGCGGTGATTGCCGGCGTTGCACAGGTGGTGAAGGAGCTCGGCGGCGTCGATATTCTGATCTCGAATGCCGGTATCCAGATCGTCAATCCGATCGAAAATTATTCGTTCGCCGACTGGAAAAAAATGCAGGCGATCCATGTCGATGGCGCGTTCCTGACCACGCGCGAATGCATCAAGCAGATGTACGCGGCGGGCAAGGGCGGGTCGATCATCTACATGGGTTCGGTGCATTCGAAAGAAGCCTCCAAACTCAAGTCGGCCTACGTTGCGGCCAAACATGCCTTGGTCGGGCTGGCGAAAGTCGTGGCGAAAGAAGGCGCCGAACATGGCGTGCGCGCCAACGTGATCTGCCCGGGTTTCGTGCGCACACCGCTGGTCGAAAAACAGATTCCCGAGCAAGCCAAAGAGCTCGGCATTTCCGAGGCTGACGTGATCAAGAGCGTCATGCTCAAGGAAACTGTGGATGGCGAATTCACCACGGTCGATGACGTCGCGCAGTGCGCGCTGTTCCTCGCCGCATTCGAGACGAATGCGCTGACCGGCCAGTCGCTCGTGGTCAGCCACGGCTGGTTCATGCAATGAAAAAACGCGCAGCCCCGGCGGGTGTGAGTACGGCGGCGAAATCTCGCCAGCCGATCAATGTAAAATCGGCAACGGCGACGAAGGCCAAGCCGACACTGACGCCGGCGGAGGCTGCGCGAAATTACGAAACCGTAGTGCTGGTGCTGCAAGGCGGCGGCGCGCTCGGTTCGTATCAATGCGGTGTTTACGAAGGCCTGCACGAGGCCGGAATCCGGCCGGACTGGTTCGCCGGAATTTCGATCGGCGCATTCAATGCCGCGCTGCTGGCCGGCAATGCGCCGCAAGATCGTATCGCCAAAATGCACGAATTCTGGAACCTGATTTGCGCGCCGGCGATGCCGTTACCGCAATCGGTTTTCGATATTCAGCAGCAGGCGGCATCATGGTTGTCGCGCAGCGATCATCTGCGTCCGATGATCAACGGCCTGACCGCATTCGCCTCGCTCGCACACGGCCAGCGCGGATTTTTTGTGCCGCGCACGCCGCCACCGTTTCTCGCCGCGACCGGCTCGATCGGTGCGACCAGTTTTTACGATACCGCGCCACTCAAGCAGACGCTCGAAGCGCTGGTCGATTTCGATCGGCTCAATCACACCTCGCAGCGTTTCACCGTTGGCGCGGTGAATGTGCGCACCGGCAATTTTGTCTATTTCGACAATCGCAAGACCAAGATTCGGCCGGAACATGTGATGGCATCGGGCGCATTGCCGCCGGCCTTTGCCGCCGTCGAAATCGATGGCGAGTTTTATTGGGACGGCGGCGTAGTCTCGAACACGCCGCTCGAATACATCGTCGAAGCGTTGCCGCGTCGCGATACATTGGCGCTGCAAGTTGACCTGTGGAATGCGCGCGGCATGGTGCCGGGCACGATCATGGAAGTGCTGGAACGGCAGAAGGATATTCAGTTTTCCAGCCGCACGCGGCGCGGGACCGATGTCGCCACCGAGCGCCAGCGTTTGCGGCTTGCGATCAGCCAGCTGATCGAGCTGATCCCGGCTAACAAACTTTCCAACGAACTCAAATCCGGCCTCGAATCGTGGACCTGCGACAAGGTGCTGAATGTCGTGCATCTGATTTACAAGGCGAAAAATTACGAAGAACAATACAAGGATTATTCGTTCGGCGCCGACACCATGCGCGAACATTGGCAGGCGGGCCTCGACGACATGCAAAACACCTTGCAGCGCAAACATTATTTCGATTTGCCGGGGCGTGATGTCGGCGTGGTAACGCACGATGTGCATCGCTGAGAATTTGCAGCGCGAGGTGATTTTCCGCCTCGCGCTTTTCGCGCGATCGACGCCCGTGACCGTGGGTTTCGCACAAATAGTTCGCTGCGATGAGCGCCGATAAAATCACGCAACTGCGCAAGCAAGTTGGCGGTGCGCGCGATGGCGCCTTGCTACGTTTCAGCCTCGGCCAACTTTTGCTGGCGCAACGCGAAACAGCCGCAGCGATCAACGAATTACGCGCTGCGCTGAAGTTCGATCCGAATTATTCCGCGGCGTGGAAACTGATGGGCCAGGCGTGTCTGAGTTTTGGCGATCCAGTCAGCGCGAGCGACGCCTATCGCCAAGGCATAACAGTCGCTGCAGCGCGCGGCGACAAGCAGGCCGAAAAGGAGATGCGCGTGTTCCTCAGGCGCATCGAGACCGCTCAATCAAGATCGAAATAACGATTCGGCAAGGCGCTGGTGCAGACCGCAACTATCAGGCGTGCGCCAACTGTTGACGTCTATTTTCCTGCTGCTTCCTCTTCCAATTCTTCGGCAAACGGATGCGGCGACAGCTCTGCGTGCGGACGTGGCCATTTGTGCTCGCCGCGCAATTTCGGCTCGGCCTTGCCGCGCGGTTTGCGCGGTTCCTCTGGCTTGATCTCAAGCTCGGTACTCGACTCGACTGTGCCCTGACTCAGCTTGAGGGTGTATTCGCCCGGTAGCGCGTACAACCGATGACGCATGCGCAACGCTTCTGCGACCGGCGTTTTTGCGTGCGATGAAGAGTCTGGCGTGTCCTTGTCTTTTTTATCCTGGTCGTCCTCCTTGTCTTTCTTTTTATCCTTTTCCTTGGCCAGACGTGCGGTTTCCGCCGCCTGCGCCAGCGTCGCATCCATCAACAAATCCCAGCGATACGAGTTCACACCGCGCTTGGCATCGAGCGTGATCTTACGCACGGCATTCTTGTTGTCGTCGAGCACGGTTAGCGTCGCGGCCCCGGCGGCTGCCGCCCAGAATGTGCCATCGAGTTTTGGCAGATACGCAGATTCATCGAACCATTCCGAAGGTCGCCGATTCCATTCGCGACTGGCTTGCACGTCCTCGACCGGAAATAATTTCAGCGCTGAATGTCGCGTGCCTGCATTCAATTCCTGCAACGGCAGCACATCGAGAATCCACGCGCTGCGCCCGTGCGTAGCCGCGATCAGTTCGCGTTCGCGCGGGTGGATCGCCAGATCGTGCACCGGCACATTCGGCAAATTCGATTGCAGCGATTGCCAATGCACGCCGCGGTCGATCGAAACATACACGCCGCGATCGGTGCCGACATAAATCAGATCCTGATTGACCGGATCTTCGCGCACCACGTTGATCGCTTCGGCGGGCAAGCCTTTGCCGATATCGGTCCAGTGTTTGCCGGCATCGTCAGTGCGATACAGATACGGCGTGCTGTCGTCGTCGCGATAGCCATTCAACGCGACATACGCGCGGTCAATATCGAAGTGTGATGCTTCCACCCGGCTGACCCAATGCGCGGGCAGGGCCTTGTCGAAATTGATCCACTTCGTGCCACCGTCTTGGGTCAGCGAAACATGGCCGTCATCGCTACCTGTCCAGATCAATCCGAACTGTTTCGGTGATTCGCTGATCGTCGTCAACGTGCCATACGGAACATTGCCGCGCAGTTTGCTACCGGTCAGATCGGGGCTTATCGCGGCCCAGGTTTCGCCCTTGTCCATCGAGCGAAAAAGTATATTTGTAGCGAAATATACAATGTCCTGATTATGCTGCGACAACACCACTGGCGTGATCCAGTTGTAGCGCAACGGCATCGCCTTGAGTGCCGAGCGTGGCCGCACTTCGTGCTCGCCAGCGGCGCTGCTGCGATCATAAAACCCGAATTGCGATCCGGTGTAAATGGTCTTGTTGTCACGCGTATCGATCGCGCAATACATGCCGTCGCCGCCACCGACCGCAGTCCAGTCTTCGCCGAGTTCCCAGCGCGTCTTGCTCGAACCCTTGTAGCTGCCGTTGTCCTGCAGACCACCACAGACATTGTACGGATCGGCCATGTCGTAAGTGATGGCGTAGAACTGCCCGACCGGCTGCGCGTCGAGTTTGTTCCAGCTTTTGCCGCCGTCGTAAGTCATGTCGATGCCGCCGTCGTTGCCGACCAGAATACGCTGCGGAAAATTCGGATCGATCAGCAGTTCGTGATAGTCGACATGCACCTTCGGCCCGTTCATGCCGTGCCAGTGTTTGCCACCGTCTTCGGATTCGATCACCGGCAAACCTTCGGCGTAAATATGCTCGGCATTGTCCGGCGCAACACGAATCTGGCCAAAATAATAACCGTAGGTATAGGTAACTTCGCGCAGCGGTTTGGCGTGCGTGAGTTGCCAGGTTTTGCCGGCATCGTCGCTGCGATAAATTTCTAGGCCTTTGATGTCAGTGTTGAACAGATCGGCGTTGGCGTCGGTGAGTTTGCTCAGCAATTGCTTGATCGTGATCTCGTCACTCCTGACCATTGCAATCAATTTTTTCGCGTCGATCGTGGTATCGAGATCACTACCGCGAATGAAATCCTCGATCGCTTGCGGATCCTGTTCTAGAAACTCTTCCTTGCTCATCGTGCGCAGGCGTTTGGCGTTGAGCGGTTCGGCGTCGGTTTCTAGCTCAGTGTCGTCGAGCTTGGCCCAGTTATCGACGCTGGCGTAAAGCGTATCGGGATGACTCGCCGCGATCGCCAGTCCGATGCGACCAACCTTCGCATGCTGCGGCAAACCGTTGCCGAGTCGCGCCCAGTGATCGCCGCCATCGGTGGATTTGTAGATGCCGCTGCCCTTGCCACTTTCGACAAAATTCCACGCGTGCCGCGAGCGCTCCCACAACGCGGCGTAAAGCACGTTCGGATCACGCGGATCCATGCGCAAGTCGATCGCACCAACCCACGGCGACTCACCTTTCAGCACCTGTTGCCAGCTCTTGCCACCATCGCGTGTGCGCATCACGCCACGCTGGCCGCCTTCGCTGTAGAGCTTGCCGATCGCCGCGACGTACACCGTATTCGGATCGTTCGGATCGACTACGATCCGTGCGATGCGATCGGTCTGATCGAGCCCGACCGGCTGGAAACTCTTGCCGCCATCATCGGAGCGAAACATGCCGAGACCACCGTACGACGAGCGCGACGAATTCGATTCGCCACTGCCCACCCACAAGGTTTGTGGCCGACTCGGCGCGATCGCGAGCGCACCGGTCACCATCGTCGGCAAGCGATCCGACAGTGGCTCGAAGGTCGTGCCGTTGTTCGTGGTTTTCCAGATCCCGCCCGTCGCGTAGGCGACGTAAAACGTGTACGGCTCGCCTGGCACCGACGCCACCTCGACCACGCGCCCGCCTTGCACGGTCGGGCCAATGCTGCGCCACTGCAAGCCGTTGTAGGGCGATTCTCTCGCCAGCGTTTCGTGCTGCTGCCAAGCTGACCAATGCGCATCGGGCTTGTCCGCCGCCAACGCCGGAGCAACCAGAAAAAATGCGGTGATCAAGGCAATGCAACGCAAGCAGCTCGAAGCGCTCATGACAACAAATCAGTCTGAAGACGGAATCCGATCATACCGCGCGATGGATCGGGCGGATTGCGCCAAAGGTCATGTTGCGTATCGTTCCAGACGCGCAATTGCGGCAGCCTATTTCACCGTCACGCCTTTCCAGAAAGCCACATAACCCTCGATCTGCTTCGCCTGATCTTTCGGCTCGGGATAAAACCAGGCGGCATCCTTGTTGCGCACGCCATCGACCAGGACATCGTAATAACTCGCGAGGCCTTTCCAACCGCACGTGGTATGCGTTTCGCTGTCGACAAAGTTCTCGCGCTTGATCGAAGCCGGCGGGAAATAATGATTGCCTTCGACCACGATCGTTGCATCGCTGTCGGCGATCACGGTGTTGTTCCAGATTGCCTTCATCTGATTCTCCGGTTTTTAAATAGTGCGGTTTCGGCTCAGTTCGCCTTGCGGCCTTTCAAACTATCGATTGCGCGTGCCAAGCCCTGCAAGGTGAGCGGGAACATGCGCCCCTGCATGAGCTCTTGCGTGATGGTGATCGACGGCGTGTAGTTCCAATGTGATTGCTCGATCGGGTTGAGCCACACGGCGCGTGAATACACGTCGAGCATTCGCTTGATCCAGACTTGTCCGGCTTCCTCGTTCCAGCCTTCGATGCTGCCGCCGGGCTGCAGGATTTCGTACGGGCTCATGCTCGCGTCACCAACGAAAATCAGTTTGTAGTCAGCCGGATATTTGTGCAGCAACTCCAGCGTCGGCATCGGTAGCTGCTGGCGACGCGCATTGTCGCGCCAGAGTTTTTCGTAGACGAAATTGTGGAAGTAAAAATGTTCGAGATGCTTGAATTCGCTGCGCGCCGCGGAGAAAACCTCTTCGCATAATTTGATGTGATCGTCCATCGATCCGCCGACATCCAGCAGCAGCAAAATCTTTACCGCGTTGTGGCGTTGCGGCGTCATTTTAAGATCGAGCAAACCGGCATTGCGTGCGGTCGCGCGGATCGTGCCATCGAGATCGAGTTCGTCCTCCACGCCGGTGCGCGCGAGCCGACGCAACTGGCGCAAGGCGAGCTTGATATCGCGCGTGCCGAGTTCGCGCGTATCGTCGAGATTACGGTAATCGCGCTGCTCCCACACTTTCACCGCGCGGCGGTTTTTCGACGCGCCGCCGATGCGCACGCCTTCCGGGTGATAACCGGAATGGCCAAACGGCGAGGTGCCGCCAGTGCCGATCCAGCGATTGCCGCCGTGATGTTGTTCGTTCTGTTCCACGATGCGCTGGCGCAGCGTTTGCATGAGTTTGTCCCAACCGCCGAGCGCTTCGATGCGTGCTTTTTCTTCGTCGGATAACAGCAGATCGGCGTGACGACGCAACCACTCGTCGGGCACATCGCC
This sequence comes from Pseudolysobacter sp., assembly GCA_043788685.1. GTDB lineage: Bacteria > Pseudomonadota > Gammaproteobacteria > Xanthomonadales > Rhodanobacteraceae > Pseudolysobacter. Next base: position 11,110 of record JAYVTP010000426.1, read on the forward strand.
GAATTGCTCCAGCGAGATTTCACTGATGCCTTGGAAAAACGTGCTGAAGGCGCGATCGTAGCGGTCGTAGCGCGTTTCGTCCTTGATCAGGCAGGTGCGCGCGAGCAGGTAAAACTCGTCGAGCGACAACGCGGCGAGGCCGGCCTGCAGAGCTTCGAGCAAGGCCAGGAATTCGGTCACGCTCGGTTGCAAACCCGCCGCACGCAAGGTGTAGAAAAAACGCGTCAACATGAATGTTCTATCCTGCCTGCTGGTCCAACCCGGTCGTCCCGATGTAACGTTCGGTCGTGATTCGCCGTCATGCTGTTGTGCGATGGCTGGTTATCTACGTAAGCTATCGTACAATGCGTGCTGGCTGAATCCGTGTTTCCAGCCTTCACGTCTTGCTAAACTACGACGCAGCACACTCACGTCACAGCATAACGGCAGCACCGAATACTGGCGAGTCTTGCGCCAGCGGCCCGGCTTTCTCAAGGACACCATCATGCGCAAGCAATTTGTTCCACTACTGATCGCCGGCATAACGCTGGCCGGATGCAATTCGTCGCCACAGTCGCAAACGCCGTCGAAAAATGCCGCTGCCGCCGTTCCTGCCATCACCAGCATCACCGGCACGGTGAACTACCGGCAGAAAATTCCGCTTTCCGCAGATGCGCGACTCGACGTGTCGCTGGTGGATGTCAATCAGCAGTCGGTGGTCATTGCGCAAAAAACCTTCGCCCCGATCAGTGCCGTGCCTGCCAGTTTCGAGCTGCCGATCGATGTATCGAAAATCGTGCCCAAGGATATTTACGTGATCAAGGCCGTGCTGCTGGATGGCGAGCGCCGTTTTGTGCCGGCACTCGAATACCCGGTGTTGACCAAGGGTGGGCCGGTCAAGGTCGATATCCTGCTCAATCCGGAAAGCACCGCCAGCGAAAAACTCAATGACGATTTCCGCAAGCTCGAAAACAACATCGGCGCGATGATCCGCATTACCGGCTCGCGCGAGACAACCGACTACAACCTCGGCTGGGATGCGTTCTACTCGAACAACGATCTGCGCTTTCTGCGCGAAACCGTGGACATCGGCGAGAAGGGCCGCACCAGTTCGAAATACGCCTTCAACAACGGCAAGGTGTGGATGATGGTCAAGCAGGATTTCGCCGAAAACGGCAAGAGTCCGACCTTGACCACGCGCCTCGGCTGGAACGACGCCGGCGAGCTCATCCTCAAGGAAAAAGGCAACGATGAAGCCACACTCGATGATATCAAGGCACTGACCGCTGCCGCCAATGCCGCTGCAGCGACGGCGAATGCACGCAAGGCCGCATCCAGCAAACACTAATCAGCCTGCTGCCGTTACGGAACTTGTAGTCCAGCACGCAACTCAAACGCGCAAGTTGTGAGGAATTTCAAGTTGCGCACCTTCTGCTCCATCGCTTTCATACTTGCATTGATGCTGCGGACACTGATCGTGTCCGCAGCACCTTTGGGCATGTGTTGTGACGGCGCTGGCGAGTGTGCGAACTACGGCCATTGTGCGACCGACAGTTGCGCAAGTTGCCAGACACCCGCCTTGCTGGCGGCGGTCACGCAAACTTCGTCGACTGTATCCGTGATCAAACGGCCTGCGCGCAGCTATTCATGTCGATCAAGAACGATTGCGCAAATCTGGCGACCGCCCAAAAAAGAGATGGAACGAGCCTGATTTTTCGTATCCATTCTGCAAGGGAAATCCAATGAAAACGAAGTTCATTAAAGTTTTTTCGGCAGCCGCGTTGTTGCTTGCTTCCGCCAGCGTCATGGCAGCGGGTGTCTGCTGCAGCGGGCTTGGCTGCTGCATCGGCTTGCCGTGCTGTCTGTAAGGCTGACGGCGGCTTGACGCGATAAGCCGCTTTGGCAACTCCGGCACTTCAGCATGAGGTGCCGGAGTTCGATCGAAATTTGTCGCATCGGCCACGTCGTTTTCGCTTCTAAAGTTTGTCGCCCTTCTCTTGCCGACTGCGCGGGAAAGTCTCAGCCGCCGCGGCGCGACAAAAACGCGATCTTCTCGAACAGTTGCACGTCGGCCTCGTTTTTCAGCAATGCGCCATACAGCGGCGGAATACTCTTCTTGTTGTTTTTCTCGCGCAAGACCTCGATCGAAATGTCTTCGGCCAGCAGCAACTTGAGCCAGTCGAGCAGCTCCGATGTGGAGGGTTTTTTCTTGAGTCCCGGCTGCTCGCGCAAGGCCAGGAACGAGGTCAGCGCCTCGTGCAGCAATTCGCGTTTCAAGCCTGGAAAATGCACCTCGACGATGCGCGTGAGAGTTTCCACATCCGGGAAACGGATGTAGTGGAAAAAACAGCGGCGCAGGAAGGCGTCCGGTAATTCCTTCTCGTTGTTACTGGTGATGATCACCACCGGACGATGCACCGCGCGGATGGTCTGGCGCGTTTCGTAAACGTAGAAATCCATGCGATCGAGTTCGCGCAACAGATCGTTCGGAAACTCGATATCGGCCTTGTCGATTTCGTCGATCAGCAGCACTGCACGCGTATCGCTGGTGAATGCTTCCCAGAGTTTTCCGGGCACGATGTAGTTGCCGATATCCTGCACGCGGGCGTCACCGAGTTGCGAATCGCGCAGCCGCGATACCGCATCGTATTCATACAAACCGTGCTGTGCCTTCGTCGTCGATTTGATATGCCATTCGATCAGCGGCGCGCCGAGTGACAAAGCTACCTGTTCGGCCAGCAGGGTCTTGCCGGTGCCGGGCTCGCCCTTGATCAGCAGCGGTCGTTGCAAAGTGATCGCCGCATTCACCGCGAGCTTGAGCTCGTCGGTGGCGACGTAAGCAGGTGTACCTTCAAAACGCATGGTGGTTTCCTGAATGGATCAAAATTGGATGCTGTAGCTGATCACGAATATACCCTGATCGGAAACTGTTTGGCCGTCTATGGCCAGCGCGTGGCGTGCTGTTGAAAATCAGCCGAGCCCTTGCTGCGCACGACACAGAATCGCTGGCCGGTCGGCGCCTGTATCACCCACCAGGTATTGATCTGGCTGATACGTATCGCGCCTAGCGCTTCGAGGCGTTGTACTTCGGCTTCGACATCATCGCTTTCGATATCCAGATGCACGCGACTCGCATGCGTCACCGCCTGCACTTCGATATGCAGCCGCTGTTGCGGATCGATCAGTTGCGAATATTTTTCGCCTTCGGCCTGGGGCAACTTGCGCACCTGCATGCCGAGCGCGCCGCCCCAGAATGTCGCTGCGGATTCGAGATTCGCGGTTTGGCAATCGATGATGAAACCCGCCAGTTTGCTCTTGTGCATGTTCACTCCAATGCGTTTAAAGTTTTTTCAATCCTGGCGCCATCGCCATTGGCAGGATGTCGCGTTTGTGATCTTTTGCCGTCCCATCGAACAGCGGCGTCTCGTCACCGTGTTCGCGATTCTGGTCTTCGAGCACACGCACGGTGTAGTCGTAACCGGCCTGGATCGCCTGCTTGTATGCGCGCCAGTTCAGCAGCTCGATATTGTGCAGCGGCGGCGTCAGCAGCAGGCTGGTCAGCGCGCGACGCTCGATGCTCGCGACCTCCGAATTGACCATGCCCGAGCGCAACAGGATGCTGAAAATATGCGGCCGCCGGTGCAATTTGCGCTCGATGAAAAGTCGCCACCACGAGGGTGATGCGTATTCCTCGACCTTCGCGTGCAGAATATCGTCGGCGCCGATATCTACCGCGATCACCTCACCCACGCCCTGCGCGCGCATCACATCGACCGGCAGATTGTTGATTACCGCGCCGTCGACGAACACTTCGTCATGATGCAGCACCGGCGGCAAAATGCCCGGAATCGCACTCGACGCGCGCAGCCACAACCACAGCGGGCCGTGTCGTCGCACATCAATTTTGCCGCTCGTGAGATTGGCCGAAACGCAGAAATACGGCAGCACCAGATCGGCGATATCGCGCCGTCCGAACGCCTCGCGCAACAAGTGCGCCGAACGCCGTCCGGTCACCATTGCGATCCACGGAAACGTGTAATCGCGCAGCGGTTTGCCATCGACGAATGCGCGTTTGTATACGGCGATCATTTCATCGGTGCTCCAGTCGGCGGCGATGCCCGCGCCAATGATCGCGCCGATGCTGGTGCCGCCGACACGATCAATCGTGATGCCAGCTTCGCGCAATGCCTTGATCACGCCGATGTGCGCGAATCCCCGCGCGCCGCCGCCCGACAGCACGAGGCCGATGCCGCGTCCGGCCAGCAGGCGCGCCACGCGCGCGGTGTCGGCACGATGGCGTACATGATGATGTTGCGCGTTCGGCGCCACATCCAGCCAGCGCTGCGCCGCACCGAACAGCAGGCTTTCGAGATGCAGCAAAATCAGATGGCGTGGCCGATGCAGCGCCTGCTCGGCGTCCTCGCACGCGCCTTCCGGCCATACGCTGGCGGGGCTCGCGGCGTTTGCCAGCAGCAACAGGCAATCGGCCTGGCGCACACACAACGCGCGCCATTCGTCGGAGCTCGCATCCGCCAGATAAATCACATACTGCACGCGCGATTCGAGCGCGCTGAACCAGTCGCTGAGCTGATGCCGCGCCTGCGCCGCATTGATGATCGCGCACGCACCGAAACCGCTCAACGCAATCCGCAGTTCCTCGGCAAAACCGCGTGCATCGACACCCGCATCATGCGGCAACAACGCAAACGTGCGCGGTGCGGAAGGCTGGTACGTGCGATGTGCGAGCACACGCTGCATCGCCACGCGCACCGACGACCACATCGCCTGCGGATA
>JAYVTP010000427.1:0-2903 GCA_043788685.1 Pseudolysobacter sp.
GTTCAATTCCCCGCCGCTTGCGGCGATAACTGGCTGAAAGCCAGTTTGGTTGATAGCGCACTTAATACCCCGCTGCTTGCGGCGGGGTGCTTTATTAAATGGAACCCGGATTAAATCGGCATGAAGTCATGGATTTTAGGGCTGGCCGTCGCCATTGCGGCAATGTCGGACTTCGCTTACGCCGAAACGGCTGCGGCATCGGCGCAACCCGATGCGACCGATGCCACTGATGCGTCAACCAACAGGCTGCAACCGATCGATGTGCTCGGACATTACGACAACGCGGTGGGTACGTCCGATGCCGCTTCGCAGGGCGTGATCCTCGGCAAGTTGCTGCAGGATATTCCGCTGCTGCGCCCCGGCGAGGTGCTCGAATCGATCCCCGGCCTCGTGGTCACGCAACACTCTGGCGACGGCAAGGCCAATCAATATTTCCTGCGCGGCTACAACCTCGATCATGGCACCGATTTCGCGAGCAGCGTCGACGGCGTGCCGGTCAATATGCCAACCAATGGTCACGGTCAGGGTTATAGCGATCTAAATTTCCTCATTCCCGAACTGGTTGATCGCATCGAATATCGCAAGGGGCCGTATTTTGCGCAGAACGGCGATTTCGCGTCGGCCGGTTCGGCGGATATCCAGTATCGCAACGCGCTGGATCGGCCGATCCTGGATCTCAGTATTGGCGACAACGGCTATCGGCGCATTCTCACTGCAGCATCGATGCCGCTGCCGTTTGCAGCGCCCGTGACTAACGGTTCCGGCCCGACGCTGCTTGCCGCATTGGAATTATCCGAGAACAACGGGCCGTGGAAATTGCCGGAAGACATCCACAAATTCAACGGTCTGTTGCGCGCGAGCGACGGTAGTGCGGATCTTGGCTGGTCGCTCGAAGCGCTGGCCTACGACGCGCACTGGCGCTCGACCGATCAGGTGCCGCTGGAGCTGATTCAATCCGGGGTTTTGTGCCGTTTCTGCGCGCTCGATCCGAGCGATGGCGGGCGCTCGGCGCGACAGATTCTTTCCGGCGAATGGCATACGCAGGACAACGACGGTTATCTGCGCACCTCGGCGTATTTCGAACATTACCGTTTGCAACTCTGGTCGAACTTCACCTACTTCGAAGCCAATCCGGACATGGGCGATCAGTTCAACCAGCGCGATGCGCGCAACATCCTCGGCGGCAAGATTGCGAAAGGTTGGAAACACACGCTGTTCGGCCACGAATCGGTGACCGAAATCGGCGCGCAGGTGCGCCACGATGTGATCCACGTATCGTTGCTGGATACGCAGGCGCGCGTGCCGTTTGCGACCGTGACCGACAGTCTCGTCGACGAAACCGAAGCCGCGTTGTATATCCAGAACACCACCGTTTGGACTGACTGGTTGCGTAGCCTCGCAGGTTTACGTGCGGATACGATCTCGCTCGACTTGACCTCGCAGTCGTACACGCCGAACAGCGGCAAGGTTTCAGACAATCGTGCCTCGCCGAAACTTTCGCTGATCTTCGGGCCGTGGCGCAAGACCGAATTTTTCGTCAATGTTGGTAATGGATTTCACAGCAACGATGCGCGCGGCGTGGTGTACCAATACGATCCCACTACCGGCCAGCCGGTGACGCGTGCACCGGCGCTGGTAGGCAGCTACGGCAAGGAAATCGGGTTGCGTACCGAAATCATCCCCGGCCTGCAAAGTTCGCTTGCGTTGTGGAAATTGAACAGCTCTTCCGAGCTGCTCTACAGCGCGGATTCCGGCGGCACGAACATCAATGGTGCGAGCAAGCGCTCCGGTATCGAATTCAACAACCACATGGTGGTCAACGAGTGGTTGTTGTTCGATGCCGATCTGGCATGGACACGCGCACGGTATGCCAACCAGAACGATAACGGTTCACTCGGCAACCATATCCCCAACGCAGTGGGCAAGGTCGCATCGGTGGGTCTTTCGGTACATGACGTCGGGCCGTGGTCGGGCGACATCAAGTTCCGTTACATCGGACCGTATCCGGTCTCGCAGGACGGCATGCTGCGCGCCCCGTCCGCGATCACGACCAACCTGCGTGTGACGCGAGAGTTGAACTCATGGGCTGCGCTATCGCTGGACGTGCTCAATCTGTTCGACCGGAAATACTTTGATATTGCCTATGAGCAGGACTATCAAGTTTCTCCCACCAGTCCGCTCGTGCCGAACGGCATCACCGTGCATCCGGGCGAGCCGCGTGAGTTGCGGCTGACCTTGCGCCTCAAGCTGTAATTTAACCGTCCAGACGGCCAAACGAATTATTGTTTCGGTTCATCCTCGGATCAACGTTGTTGCATCGCCATTTCCCGCACTCAATCGAGCTACAGGAATGTGTATGGGAAAAATGTTAGCAAAAGATGAGTGAGAAACCATGAAATCGGTCACATGACCATCATCGCTAAGAATGTAATTTGCGTCGGCGTTAGCGACGAATCGGCAGACAAACGCGCTTCGTCGGTGACCAATAAGTGTGGTATGCAACATTTTTTTCCCCCCTCTCAATAGCCTGGAATTTTCATGAAAATATTTTTGAATACGGGTCGTCGCGCGTTGCCGTTGATGATGGCTCTCAGCCTTGCTGCGGTAGGTATGGCCCATGCACATGCAGACACAATGGGTGAAGCAAAAGCACCGATGGTGGGAGGCGCTGCGATGTTGCCAACGCGCGACATTATCGATAACGCGGCCAACTCCAAAGACCACACCACACTGGTCGCGGCAGTGAAGGCGGCGGGACTGGTTGACACCTTGAAAGGTGCGGGCCCATTTACCGTTTTTGCTCCGACTAACGCCGCATTCGCTGCGTTGCCGGCTGGTACGGTCGATACGTTGCTCAAGCCCGAGCAGAAATCCCATTTGACGCAGATCCTGACGTATCACGT
>JAYVTP010000428.1:0-8366 GCA_043788685.1 Pseudolysobacter sp.
GCCGAGGTGATCGAATCCCACTCGAATGGCGTCGCCATGACCAGCAACTGATTGTTTTCTTCCACTGCGGTGATGCGGATGTCGCTGTCCTTCGCCGCAGCGCCACCCGATGCGGCCGGCGCGGTACCGCCGCCGTTGGCGCCTGTATTCGCTGGCATATTATTGGTGCGCGCCTGATTGAGTCCGGTAGTTGCCCCGCCGATACCGCCGCCCAGAGTGCTGCCACCGATACCGCCGCCCGCGCCGCCGATCGAGCTCGATCGCATCCCGGGTGCCACCGAGCCCGATGTGCTGGTGCGACGCGCGCCCGAAGAGCTGGAGCCGCCGATGAAAATGCTGATCAGATGATCCGAGAGATCGACCGCCTTGACGTTTTTCACGTCGTAAACGTAGAGCTGCGTTGCGCTGTCCCCCGCGCCCACATCAAGACGATGCAGCCACTTCTCGGCTTGTTCGAGATAAGTGACCTGCGGCGTGATCACCACCACCGAATTGGTGCTGTCGATCGGAATAAAACGGAACATGCCGGCCAGTGGCGATTCGCCACTGGCGCCGAAGATCTTGTCCATCTCGGTCATGATCTTGGTCACTTCGGCGTGTTGCAATGCGTACACACCCACCGACATGCCCTTGAGCCAGTCGACGTCGAAAATCTGGATGACGCGCGCGTAGTTTTCGAGCTCGCCCTGATTGCCCGCCAATACCATCATGCTACGCGCGGCATCAGCCGATACCACGGCATCGGCGCGCGCGTAAGGTTTGAGAATCTTGGCCATCTCGGTCGGCGAGACGTATTTGAGCGGAAACACGCGCACCGAATAACCGTTGGGCAAGTTGGGCGCCGAAATTGTCGGCGCGAGATTGCCCGGAATCGCATCGGTCACGGTGGTAACGATATAACGACCGTCCTTGAACACCAGGGAATTCTTGGTCCACGACAGCAGCATCTCCAGGATCGACATGGCCTGATCGAGATTGATCGGCTTGGCGGTGGAGAACGTCACATTGCCCTGCACGCCCGGCGCGATGGTGTAGTTGCGTTTGAGCAGCTCGCCGAGAATATTCTGCACGACGGCCTGGATCGGCGTGTTGTCGAAGTTGAAGGTAATCTGGCCATCGGCCGCAGCTTTCGGCGTGAGCGCTTTGGCCGCTTGTTCATTGATGAACTTGCCGGTGCCGAGCTCAACCTCGCCTTTTGCCGGCGGCTTGCTCGGGTCCTTGCCTTTGCTGCCGATGGCAATGCCGGTGCTGGTTTCATCCAGCTCGCGCTGTTTGCGCTCGGCATCCGAGCCGACCGGCGCCATCGTGCGAATGATCGAATCTTCACCTGAAGCCGACGAGTCCTTGTGCTGGCCCGGCGTGGCGCAACCGGCAGCCAGAGCTGTCAGCAACGCGATAATCGTTATTCTCAGACGTAATGACACAGCAACACTCCGTTTACGGGCTGGCTGCCGAATAATGACAACCGCCGGATAGAACAAACCATGAACACATCGTACGGTGATCGCAACAGCATGCAGAATCTCTGTCGCGACGGCAAAACTCGCACTATCAGCCGTACTTGCTGAATCGACTGGAGAGTCTTTTCAGCGTCAAATTATTGCGATCCTTTCTGTTGCGCCTGCTTGGCCGCTTCGTCACGCATTTGCTTGCGGCGCTCCTCGATACGATGCTGCAAGTCGTCAACTTTGGCTTCACCCGGGGCGCCCGGCGCACGCGCGATTGGCGGCGTTCCCGGCGGCACATAAGCATTTGGCGCCGCTGCAGCGGGTGGCGCGGCGACTTTTGGATCTGCGCCTGCTGCAGCCCTTGCCGGTGGTGGTGTCTTGGACGGCGGCGGCGAAGGCGCGCTACTGAGTTCGACTTCCACATCCGAATTGCCGTCATTGAATATTGCGCTACGCGGTTTGATCGTCACCAGCGTCCAACCGCCCTGTTCACCCGGCAATGGCATGCCTTCCTTGATCATTACCGATGTGTTTTTGGCTTTGTCGGTCAGCATTACCAAATGAATGTCCGGGGTGAGAATGACGCCATTGAGCGTGATATTCAGCGCTACCGGCGGCAATGCCGGCTTGTCAGGCGTGGGGTCAGCGAATTGGGTCGGCTTTCGGTCCTCATTGAACGGCGGTCTTTTCTGCACGTCTGAAAACGTGTTTTCGTTGGGCAACTTGAACGGTTCGCGATCAATCGCGGCTACTGCATTCGCGCTCGCTGCCTTGTCTTCGGAATCACTCAACCAGCCGTAGCCGGTGCCAAAACCGAAGAGTTGCAGCACCACCAACAATGCGAAGAAACCACATATGCCGGTGAGCACCAAAGTGGCCAGAGTAGCGACACGCGTATTCATTCCGAACGCTTCCCGCCACCTTGTGGCTTTACTTCGGGCTTCTTGCCGGGCTGACGCAGGTAGCCGGAAAGATTGAAGCGGATATCCAGCGCCGCTCCAGCAAACGTCGGCTTGGTTCCCGAGTTTGCAACAAATGCCCCGCCACCGCCGGCCTGTTTGAAAATGGCAAGCTGATCAACAAACAAATACGGATTGCTGTTTTCGAGGTCGTAAACGATATGCGCAAAGGTCTCCATATCGCAGCGCATGCGCACTTGGGCAATCACGCGCAGATAAAGTTCCTCTTGCGCCAGATTGATCGGCTGCTTGCTGCTGATGCTGCAGCGGGTAGCATCGGCGGCGCGCATCGTGACTACCTGCGTGAGTTTTTGCGTCAGGCTGGAGAACGCGCTATTCGCGTCCGCATCGGTGAGAAATGCCAGATTATTTTTTTCGAACGCCGACACTTCGGCGAGCTGCGTCTCGATCTGCGGACGCTGCGCCGTGGTTTCGCGAAACTTGAGCTGCTGCTCACGCAGATCGCTCATCTGGCTGGCATAGTCCAAGTGCGGCGCGACAAACCACCAGTGCACTCCCAGCAGGTATACGATCAATACCACCACCAGCAATAAGGTCAGCGCCAGATATCGTCCCTTACTTGCTTCCAGCGTCAGGCGCATTGGCCTCTCCTTTGGCAGCAGCATCGGGTTTCGACTTCGGCTTGGTGGCATCGATCGCCGGTTTGTCGGAGTTGGAATCACGCGGACGCAATTGCGCGATCAGATCGAAACGTTCTTTCTTGGTGCGTGGATCGGGCTGGATCTGGCCCTGAAATGACGGATCGGCAAGCACATCGGACTGTTTCAGGGTGTCTATAAGTTTGGCCGCAACCGCACTCTGCCCCTGGATTTCGAGCTTGCCTTTCTCGTCCACGTTCAGGCGCTCAAGAAATGTGTCGTCCGGCAAACGGCGCGACAGATCATCCAGCAATGCAACCATGTTCGGGGTTTCGGCTTTCTTGCGGCTCAGGAAATTGGCTGAAGTGATCGTGTCCTGCAAAGTGCGGCGAAGATCGGCAACCTGCTTGGCCTCCTTGTTCGCCTTGTCCACTTCCTCGGTCATCGCGGCGACGGCTTGGGCGCGATTCGACAACGACTGCACCATCACTACCAGCAGCAACAATATTGCCGCCGCAGCCAGAGCAAGATTCAGACGCAAACGCATATCGCGGCGCTTCGCGCGGCGCTCGTGCGGCAACAGATTTAATCCGGCACGACCGCTACCCGGCTGATCGCGCCAACAGTCGACCCCATCCAGCACGGCACCCGTGGTGGCAAGCGCGGCAAGTTCGTTATCGAGAACTCCGCGCGGCACCACGGTCAGATCGACACTCAGATTGCGCCCCGCCGCATCACGCGCGCCGGCCTGATAATCGAAATACACCTGGTCCGCCTTGAACGGCGTCTGCCGATCCATTTCGAATGCCAGCACTTGGCGCAGATTGTCTTCCGCCGCCGTCGGCAGCCACAAATTGCGATGCAGGGTGCGAGCGCGACTGATGCAGAAATACACACGCAGATTCGGATCGGCGACCGCATTGCGCAAGCGCGAAAAATTATCCTGCTGCTGCTCGGGCGTCAGCTCCAGCGCGATGCGGCCATGTTCGCTGATGCGGTTGCCGGATTGACGCCACAACACCAGTTCGGCCGGGTTGCGTTCCAGCAGCAGCGCCTCGCCGCGCTCGCCCAGCGCGGCACGCCAGCGCTCGGGCAAAAAGGCAAAAAGTTCTCCGCCCCACCACGAAAAGAATCCGGGCAGTGGACTTTTGGCATAGCGCGTCCGCAGTTGGACGAGCCCTTTTTTGAGCTGATCAGTAGGTGTCATCAAGAGGCTTCGCCATCACGCCAGCGCAACACGACATACGGCCGGCCCTCGTTACCGACGCCGCCCATGCGAATGGTGGCGTCGAGCAGGGTACTGGCGCCGTTCGGGAGCGTGGCACGGGATTTAATACTATACGTGAGCCCGCCGCCATCTGCCACGATTGGCGTGCCGTCGGGCAAGGTCAGGCCGGTTTGCGGCGTGCCCGCAGCGAGCTGTTGTCGTTGTTGAATAATCTGGTTTGCCAAGTCCGGCGTCATGCCGGGAATGGCCAAAAGGGATTCGAGCGGGGCGTAAGCCGCACTCGGAGTGCCGCGTCCGGTATACAAGGTAATGGCCGGTTCGATACGGCGATAGATTTCGTAGTTCATGCCGATCACCTGCTGCACTTCAGATACCGTGGTGAACGGTTTGTTCGCAGGCCCATAGGCATACCCGGCAGATTTGTATTCGTTCAATTCGGCGCCGTTCGGCGTAACCAGATCATCGGGATCGCGCCAGTCGATAATCGCCGCCGCAAGCTGTTCGGCCTTGGCGGGGTCGATGCCATTGCCGACGAACATCTGCGTAAGAATGTTCACATCGGCCGTGTTCAAGTCGATCTTGCCGGAGTCGTCAGTGATGGAAACGCTGACCCTGAAACCTTCGTACTCGAAATCGTTCGGCCGGCCATCCGCCACCCAGCGCGTGGTTGGATCGGGCAGGCGCAACTGGAATACCGCGAGATTCAAACCCGCCTCGGCGGCATAACGCGCGCGCGTGGTATCGAACAGATGCCGCGCTTCGAGATTTTCGGTGCGTGCGATCAACGCAAAGCTGCCGAGCAGAATCGCCAGCAAGGTCGTGATCCACATCACCAGAATCAGCGCCACGCCCTGCTGTCGTGACGCAGCGATCAAATGGGTATCGAGGTGGCGCATCAACGTGCCGATCCGTTGTTCAGCGGATTGCCGCGCGGCGTCGCGATAAAGCCGTTGCGCTGTTGCGCGCTCGCGCCATCCATCACCAGCGCAATCTGCATGTCCGGCCATGCCACCAATGCTTCGCGCGCCATTTCCAGATGGATACGCACCATCACCGGTGTCTTGCCAGGATCTTGCCAGCGATCGGTCCAGTCACCGAGTTCGCCCTGATCGTTGTAGGTGCGATATTCGAAACGGCCGGACTTGACCTGATCGATCAGCACCTGCGGATCGAGATCGCTCTGCGTGAGTTTTTTTGCGTCGTAACCGGTCAGGATCACATTGCTGAAATACAGCTGCAAGGTATTTCCGGCGGCGCGCTTGAGCTCGATGGTTTGCACGTACGCACCACCGTGCGACAGATAACCCGGCATCGGCGCGACAAAACGCATCATGTCGCGCGTGCCCTCGAAAATCTTGTTCTCACCGGTGCTGTCGTCGTGATCGTAGGGCAACGGCAGAATGCGGCTGATCTGATGGCGCATGAACTCCTGCGACACGCGCAGGCGATTGGTGCGCTCGACCGAAACCTCACCCGAAGCCATCGCTTTTGCCGCGGCGCGAAGGCCGCTGTAACCCGCGCCGAGCAACACCGCCAGCAAGACGATGGCGAGCACCGTCTCCAGCAAGGTGAAGCCGCTGTTTCCGCGCGAGTGCGAGATGCGCAGATTCTTCATGCGCCGGGTTGTCCGGCAGGTTGCGGCGTGTTCGCGCGCAAGGTCACGAAGCGCGCTTGGCGCTGTTGCGAGGTACCGTTCCAGCTGACGTTGAGATCGAGCTGATACAGGTCGACCGGCGCGATTTGCTCGGCGGTGAATTGCGATGCGGCCGGCGGCTGGAATTTGCTGATGCGCAGATCCCAGCGATAATTATTGTCGAAGCGACCATTCGAGCCGCCCTCCTTGAGGCGCTCGCCGACGCCGACGACATCCAGCAACGACTGCGCCCATAACGCCGCTTGCGTGTATTCCGCGGAGCGCCGCACGTTCTGGATCGAAGACGTCAGCACGCCCATCAGCACACTGAAGCTGATCGCAAAAATCACGAACGCCGCAACCAGCTCAAGCAGCGTGAATCCGCGCTGCTGCGGCAATCGGTTGTAGCGAAATGATCGGCGTTGAAGAGTTTGCATGGCGGGCATTGTTGACCGGCATGGCGCGCACAAGTTCGCGTTCAATGCTGAATCTCCTCACGCCCGACTTCACCCGTGAGCCAGCTCACGTTGATATGCCATTCACGCTTGCCCAGATACACCGTGACGTGGCCGCCGGTGGAGCTGCCGTCAGGATAAAAGCGGATCGAACCGGATTGCGCGCTGGTCAGTTCATTCGTGGCCGTGAGCAGACCGAGATGCATGCTCGGCGGCAGGCGCACGATCGCACGGCCCGGTGCCTTGTAGCTGTTGGTTTCGATATTCAGCTCGAAAATCTGCTGCTGACCTTTGACGATCGCCTGGCCGCGCGTGTATTTGAGCATCGCCGCAAGATCGCGGCTGGCTGCTTCGATCTTGGCGCTCGTCAGGCTTTTGCTGAAGCCAAACGACACCACGGCGATCGCCACCGCCAGCAACGTCACCACAGCGACAAGCTCAACCAGTGTGAATCCAGCTTGATTGGATTGATTTTTTCGCCCTTGGCGCATGATTGTTCCGACTCGTGCGCCTGAGTGGCCTTATTCCCAGTTGCCAAAATCCTTGTTCATGCCATCGCCGCCAGCTTGACCATCCTTGCCGAGAAAAATAATGTCGTACTCGCCATGATCCCCGGGAACCTTGTATTGGAACGGATGGTTGAACGGATCATTGAGATCACTGGGCTTGGCGTAAGGTCCGTTCCAATTGGCTGCGGCTCCGGGGCGTGTAACCAAGTCACTCAAATTCTGTGGCGGTGATCCATTGTCGAGCATATATGCCTGCACCTTCATGCTCATCGACTGCACTGCAGCCTTGCCAACGTTGTATTTGCCTTGATTGAAACGCTGCACCGCGTAACTTCCGACTACGCTCATGACAATCCCGATCAGGGCAATAACCATGACCATTTCGATCAGCGTGAAACCTCGCGAATTGCTGGGCAACAAAGCCACTTTCTTGCATTTTCTGCGCATCGCATTATTTGAAAAACAGAACTTCTTCATACCTGCCTCATTCGCTGAATGGCTAAAATCACCACGACGGTGGTGCTTACTGAATAGAACCGCTGATGCTCATGATAGGCAGAAGAATAGCCATCATGATAAAGCCAACCATGCCCGTCATGAACAAGGTCATCACAGGAACCAGACCAGCCAGGAGCCGATCAACCGTATTCTTGGCCTCCACATCGAACGTGTCAGCGACTTTCAAAAGCATGTCGTCGAGCGCGCCGGATTCTTCACCAACACTAATCATTTGCAAGGCGAGTTTGGGGAAACACTTGCTTTGCCCTAGAGAAAAGCCCAGGCCTGAACCGGTTTTGACTTCCTCGGTAGCAGCTCGGACGGCTTCGGCCATGGCGCTGTTGCCGACAACGTTGCGCACAATGCCAAGGGCGGTGAGTAAAGGAACGCCGTTCTTGAGCAAAGTTCCGAGGGTACGCGCAAGGCGCGCGGTTTCGAGCTTCGTGAATAATGGTCCCAGGAAGCGCATGCGTAGCAGACGTTCATCGAATTTCAACCGCGATACTGGATGAGATAGCTGGCGCCGCACGTATGTGACGGTAAAAAAAATCGCCACCGCGATTAGCCACCAGTAACTCGACAATACATCGCTGACAGAAACCACAATCTGGGTGATGAACGGCAATTCGACGTTCATATCCTTAAACATCGGCGTGAATTGCGGCACCACAAAAACCAGCAACACGAACAGCGCAGCGAACACCATTACCACCAGAATCGCCGGATAGATCATCGCATTGACGACACTTTCCTTAAGCGCCTTGGCACGCTCCAGATAATTCGCCAGACGCGCCAGCGTGGTATCGAGCGAACCACCGATTTCGCCAGCGCGCACCATGTTCACGTACAGGCGCGAGAAAATGCCGTGCTCGACTTCG
This sequence comes from Pseudolysobacter sp., assembly GCA_043788685.1. GTDB lineage: Bacteria > Pseudomonadota > Gammaproteobacteria > Xanthomonadales > Rhodanobacteraceae > Pseudolysobacter. Next base: position 8,208 of record JAYVTP010000428.1, read on the forward strand.
AGCGCGTCCGACAACGCACCGCCGCCGCGCACCTGATCGCGCACGCGTTCGATCACACGACGCGCTTTTTCGTTCTCGGGCATGTCGAGCAGAATCTGCAAACCGCGATCCAGCGGCTGGCCCGCGCCAAGCAAGGTCGCGAGTTGCTGGGTGAATTGC
>JAYVTP010000429.1:0-7767 GCA_043788685.1 Pseudolysobacter sp.
ATTGCCGTCGATGCGGCAGTCGAGGCCGAGATGAAAAACCAGCATGCCGTCGGTGTTGCGGCCGGCATCGTCGAAAACGGCAAGCTGGTCTACAGCAAAGGCTACGGTCTGGCGGATAGCGAAAAAAAGATTCCAGTAACGACCGCCACGATGTTCCGCTGGGCGTCGTGCTCGAAGATGCTCACCGCCATCGTCACGATGCAACTGGTGCAGAAAAATCTGCTGAATATCGACGCCGACGTGCGCAAGCTCGTGCCGGAATTTCCGGACAAGGGCGTCACCATCACCGCACGCGAATTGCTCGATCATCAGAGCGGTATCGTCCACTATGACAACGGCCGCGTGATCCGCACCGAGCGCAGTTATGCGATGCCGCATCCGTTTGCCGATGTGATTCTTGCGCTCGATATGTTCAAGGAATCGCCGCTGGTGAATCCGCCCGGCGAGAAATATTCCTATTCCACGCACGGTTTCATTTTGCTGAGCGCCGTCGCGCAGCGTGCCGGTAAACAGGCGTTTGCCGATCAGGTGCATGATCGCATCGCGCAACCGCTCGGTTTGCTCACGCTACGTCCGGATTATCAGTGGCTGAACATCCCGAATCGCGCGGTCGGTTATCGCCGCCACGATGAAAAGATCGAACGTTCGAGCGATACCGATGTGAGCTGGAAACTCGGCGGCGGCGGATTCATTTCCAACATTGACGACTTCGCAAATTTTGCCGCGGGCCTGATCAATCATCGCCTGGTTTCAAGTAAGATCGAGAGCGAGATGTGGACGCAACAGACATTGAAAAATGGCCCGTTGACCGAGCGTGGACTCGGCTTCGTCGTGCAGACCGACAAGGCCGGCAAGCTCAAGATCTCGCACGACGGGTCGCAGGAAAAAACCCGCACGCGCCTCGTGATCTACCCGCATGAAAAACACGGCGTGGTTGTCATGACCAATAGCGAGTGGGTCGACCCCGGCAAATTTTCGACGGCGGTGTATGCGGCGCTGGGTACGCATTGACGACGGGGAATAATTTGCCGTGCGCGCGCTCGACGCCACTCACTACCTGCTCGATGTAAAGCTGCGTCGCGAGCGCGTGCCGTCGTTCGATGCCTATCCGTTTTCGTTGCCAGTCGTGCGTAATCTGCATACGCTGGGGTTGCATCCGAACGTCACGTTTGTCATCGGCGAAAACGGCAGCAGAAAATCCACGTTGCTCGAAGGTTCAGTCGAAATCGCAGTTCATCATCGCCACTCATTCGCCGATTCTGATGGCGTATCCCGATGCGTGGATTTACCAGGTTGGCGCCGACGGACTCACGCGTATCGCCTACGAAGATTCCGAACATTATTCGGTTACCAAGGCGTTTCTCGCCAATCCGAAGCGCTACCTCGATCAGCTTTTGAGCGAGGACTAGTTGCAATGCCTATGCAACTGATCCCTGCAAAGCCGTCATTCCAGCGAAGGCTGGAATCCAGTTCTTGAGGTGCGTGGAAAAGAGAAATGGATTCCAGCCTTCGCTGGAATGACGAGCAAATACAAATGGAGTTTGTCGGCTTTTAGATCCCCGTGCCCAGGATAGGTACAAGCCAAAACGACGCCGCCGTCAAACCAAACCCGATCAACGTTGCCGCGAGTACATCGCTTGGATAATGCAGTCCGAGCACGACGCGCGATACCGCGATCAGCAACGTATACGGCACGAGCACAAACGCCAGCAGCGGAAAGTAGACGATCGCGACGCTGCTGAAACACACCGCGTGCAAGGTGTGGCCGGATGGAAAACTGAACTCGTCCAGCGGCGCGATGTGGGCGACGATCTGGCTGTGCGTGCGGAACGGGCGCGGGCGGCGTGTCCAGCGTTTCAGCGTGCGATACAGCAGCGCGGCGGTGATGCCGATCAGCGCCATGTGCAGCGCGGCGATGTGCGCATGAGCGCCGCCGAAGATCGCGATCGTCGCCATCAGGGTGTACCAGAACACACCGTCGCCGAGCCGGCTGATCGCGCTGAAAAAGCGAATGATCGCGCGACGTGTGCCCCAGCGATTGCAGGCCAGGCACAGGCGCCATTCGCCGCTGCGGGCTTCGAGGTTTTGCCAGAGTTCGAGCGTGCTCATGCGGCTCTCCGCGTTGCGAGGTTGGCGAGCAGATCGGAAAAACTCGCGGTGACAGCGTGCGGATTAAGTTCGGCAACCGCGGCGCGCGCGGCAGCGCACATATCGCGACGGGTATCGCGCGCGGCGGCGAGTTGCACGCTGGTGGCGATGAACGCGGCAGCATCGGCGAACGGCACACGTCGGCCGCAATGATCGAGCAGATGTTCGCGCGCCGCGCCGTAATCGAAGGCCACCGTCGCCAAGCCGCTGGCCATCGCTTCGAGCGTGACGTTGCCGAAAGTTTCGGTAATGCTCGGAAACAGAAACAGATCGCAGCTCGCATAAAAACGTGCGAGGGTTTCGCCGCGCTGGATGCCCGTGAAAATGAAATCCGGATTTTCCGCCGCGAGTTGCGCACGCGCCGGCCCGTCGCCGATCCAGATGTAACGCGCGTTCGGTTGCTGATGCTGGATTTCGCGAAACGCGGCTACGCAAACAGCGAGATTTTTTTCCGGCGCGATTCGTCCGACATACAACACGGCGAGATCGTGCGGCTTCAATCCCCACTGCGCGCGCAAGGTTTCATCGCGTCGCAGCGGGCTGAACAGTTGCGTATCCACGGCGCGGCGCAGCAGTTGCACGTTGCTGAAACCGTTCGATGTGAGGAACTGTGCAAGCTCGGTGGTCGGCACGAGTGTGGCGTGGCCGCGCTCGTGAAAGCGGCGCAGATAAGCGAACACCAGCGGCGTGAGAAATCCGAATCCGTAATGACGTGCGAAATCATCGAATCGCGTATGAAATCCCGTGCTGGCCGGAATGCCGAGCGCACTCGCGGCGCGCAAAGCCGAATACCCGAGCGGGCCTTCGGTCGCGACATAAATCGCATCCGGGCGTTGCGCGCGCCACAGCGTTTTGAGTTTTCGTGCGGCGGGCAGGCCGAAACGCAATCCTGGATAACGCGGCAGACCGGCGCCGCGCACGAGCACTTCATCGAGCTCCGAGTGGCCGGGTTTCGTTTTTGCGACGTTCGATTCCGTGGCCGCAATATTTTGGCGCGTGCTCGCGATGCGCGAGCTCTCGTTGGACATGTTCTCGATCTGTCGCGGACGCACCAGTTGCACCTGATGTCCGGCACCCGCCAAGCCATGCGTGAGCCCGGCAACGGTCAAGGCGACACCGTTCACCTCGGGCGGATAAGTCTCGGTAACGATCGCGATGCGCATGTTGGTGGCCTCCGGGCACTGGATGCACACTAGGTCACGCAGTTGAAGACGCGGTGACAATCGCATGAACAAGCGATGACAGCGTGGCCGCGTTGTAACATGAACGTCACAAACAGTTTTTAACGTGTGTTATGCGTGTAATTGCGAATCCAAATTCCGTCGGCGTGGTAGCGGCGCGTGCCAACGCGCGGTTGCGTTTGCGTCTGCGCCGCGAGCGTTGGTTGCGGCATGGCGCTGGATTGGGCGCCGCTGTGGTGTTGCTCGCGATCGCCGCAATTCCACTTTATCTGCTGTGGCAACTGTGGCCACTGAGTTCGAGCGCCGGATCGGAAACGCTGTGGCCGCTGTTGTTCGGCAGTCTCAAGGCAACCGTGTATGCGATGTTGTTCGGCGTGCCGCTCGGCCTCGGTGCGGCGATTTATTGCGCGCAATTCAGCAACGCGCGATTACGTGCGTGGATTCGCCCCGCGCTGGAAATTCTCAATGCGGTGCCGACGGTGTTGCTCGGCCTGATCGCGGTGTTGTGGCTGGCGCCGCGTTTGTACGCGGGCTTGTCGGCACTGTTCGCTTGCTTGCTGTTGCTGCCGGGTGTGATGTTGCTCGGCATGTGCGTCTGGCAGCGTTTGATTCCATCGCGCTGGGCGCGTGTCGTCGAAGGTTGGCAACCGTTGCTGATGTTGCCGCTGGTGGTGCTGGTTTGCGTGCTGGTGTTTTTTTTCGCTGATTCGACCGAAACCTGGACGCGGTTGTTGTTCGATCCGGCCTCGCCGTGGAACGGTTTGCTGATCGGCATGACCCTTGGCCTGGCGATGGTGCCGACCGTGTTTGCGCTGGCCGAAGATGCCTTGCTCAGCGTGCCGCGCGCGCTCGCACATGGCGCGTATGCGCTCGGTGCAAATCGCTGGCAGGCGCTGACCACGTTGATTCTTCCGGCGGCAGGCTCGGGTTTGCTCGCAGCGGTTTTGCTCGGCATCGGTCGCGCGCTCGGCGAAAGCATGATCGTGCTGATGGCCAGCGGCAATACGCCGTTGTTGTCGTGGCATGCGCTGGATGGATTGCGCGCAGTCACCGCGAACATCGCGATTGAAGCGCCGCAGGCGGCACCACATAGCGCGCAGTTTCGGTTGCTGTTGTTGTCGGCGCTGATTCTGTTTGCGGCGACGTTTGTTCTGCATTCTTTCGCGGCGTTGTTGCGCAATCGCCTGCGCTCGGGCAGCGCCATAGCATGAGCCGCATGCGCGTATTTATCTCCGCGGCCGGGGTGTGGCTCAGCGCCGCGTGCGTCAGCATTTGTGTGCTCGCGATGCTCGGCCTGCTCGGCATTCTCGCGGTGAATGGCCTGACCGCGTTCTGGCCGAAGCCGGTGGAAAATTTGCGTATCGATGTCGACGGGCAACAACGCGATCTGCTCGCGCAGGTGCTCGATCAGGATGGCGATGTGCTGATCCTGCGCGGCTCCGAACCGGCACGTATCGGTGAGGGCTATCAGCGTGTGCACGTGGTGCAGATCATCATGCGCAGCCAACCTGCGGATGTGGTCGAAATCGAGTTGAATGATGGCCGACTGATATTCACGCGCACCGCTATCGCGGCGCTGCAACAGGCGGTCGCAACACACGCGCCATTGCCATTGCTGCAAGATGATTCGTCGCATGGCATCACACTCGATGCGAACGAAATCTATCGTCTGCGTCTTGCAAACGGCGATAGTTATTGGCAACGACTCGGCGAATTCGCGAGCCAGCTCTGGCGCTTCCTAAGCACCGGCCCGACCGCGACGAATCCGGGCGGCGGCATCCTGCCCGCGCTGATCGGCACGGTCATGCTGGTGTTGCTCATGAGCGTGCTGGTAATGCCGCTCGGCGTGCTTGCCGCGGTGTATCTGCATGAGCAGGCAGCGAGCAGCCGGCGCGCGCGGATCATGCGCAGCGCGGTGAATAATCTGGCCGGCGTGCCGTCGATCATCTACGGGCTGATCGGGCTGGCGTTGTTCGTGCACCAGATCGGCGGATCGATCGACCAGTTGTTTTACAGCGAACGTTTGCCGACGCCGACCTTCGGCAGCGGCGGCCTTTTGTGGGCTGCGTTGACTCTGGCATTGCTGACCTTGCCGGTGGTGATCGTGACTACCGAAGAAGGCCTGGCGCGGGTGCCGCAAAGTTTGCGTGACGGTTCGCTTGCACTGGGCGCGACACGCGCGGAAACCTTGTGGCATCTGTTGCTGCCGCTGGCGCGTCCGGCGTTGTTGACCGGCCTGGTGCTGGCGATCGCACGCGCGGCGGGTGAGGTCGCGCCGCTGATGCTGGTCGGCGTGGTCAAACTCGCGCCGGCCGGTGTCCTCGATGCGCAGTTTCCGTATCTGCATCCGACGCGCGAATTCATGCATCTCGGTTATCAGGTTTACGATACCGCGCTGCAAGGCGCCGATGCGTGGCGCGCCGAACCGCGGGCATATGCATGCGCGTTGGTTTTGTTGCTCGCCGTGGTGGCGTTGAACCTGTGCGCGATCTTGTTGCGCAATCGTCTGCGTGCGCGTTATCGCAGTCTAAGTTATTGAATCGAGAGTCAGCAGCACCGATGCCGAATGATTTTTCCCAGCCAATGAATGCCAGCGTATTGCCGGTCATGCGCACGGGTTTGCTTGCCAGAAAAACCCTGGCATTGCAGGCGCAGGCGTTGAATCTGTTTTACGGTGATCGACAGATTTTGCATGCGCTGAATTTATCCGTGCCGGCGCGGCATGTCACCGCCTTGGTCGGCCCGAGCGGTTGCGGAAAATCCACGTTCCTGCGTTGCTGCAACCGGCTTAACGACGAGGTCGACGGGTGTCGTGTAAGCGGCACCGTGCAACTTGCCGGCAGCGATATTCATGGCGAGGATTTGCCGGTACCGGAGCTGCGCCGCAGGGTCGGCATGGTGTTCCAGAAGCCGAATCCATTTCCGTTGACGGTATACGACAATGTTGCGTATGGATTGCGCCTGGCGGGTTTGCGCCGCCGCCGCGAACTCGATGAGCGTATCGAGTCGGTATTGAAAGTAGTCGGGCTGTGGGATGAAGTGGCAACCCGATTGCATGAAGATGCGTTGATACTTTCCAGCGGCCAGCAGCAACGCCTCGTGATCGCGCGCGCGCTGGCGGTGGAGCCGGAAATTCTGCTGATGGATGAACCGGCATCAATGCTCGATCCGATTTCAACCTTGCGTTTCGAGGAGCTCGTGCATCAACTCGCGCAGCGCTACACCGTGCTCGTGGTGACACACAACATGCAGCAGGCGGCGCGCGTGGCCGACTACACCGCGTTCATGTATCAGGGCCGCGTGCTGGAGTTCGGCGATACCGACAGCGTGTTCACCAATCCGCAGCGGCGGGAGACCGAGGATTACATCACCGGTAAATTTCGATGACGCAAAATAGTTGTGTACCGACATTATTTTGAAAAATGAGTCGTGGCAGAATAGTGCATCGCGAGTGTCGAATTCGTTTGGATGGCGTTCTGTCGAATAGTTTTACGCTCGTCATTCCAGCGAAGGCTGGAATCCAGTTCTCCTTTCAGCGCTCAAGAACTGGATTCCAGCCTTCGCTGGAATGACGGCAATTGTTTTATTCTGCTACAAATTCAATATGAATTTTCCTTCCTGAAATCGTAAAAAAACACCACTCACAGGACATCATGGATCCCCTGCATCTCACCCAGCACATCTCGCGCCAGTTCAACTCCGAGCTCGAAGACCTCAGTCGCAAATTGCTCGCGATGGGCGGTCTGGTGGAGGAACAATTGTCGGCGTCCTTGCGCATCTTCGCCGAGCGTGATGCGCGTAATGCTGCGGGTGTGTACGAGCGCGAGGATCGCGTCAATACCGCCGAGTTGCAGCTCGATGAAGAATGCATGTTCATCCTCGCGCGGCGTCAACCCGCGGCCTCGGATCTGCGCTTGGTAATGGCGGTGATGAAGATGGTCGCCGACATCGAGCGCATCGGCGATGAAGCCCAGCGCATCGCGCGCATGGGTGAAAAAGCCGTTGATGAACATCTCGACGACGGCCTGCTGCTCAAACTCGAACAGATCGGCCAGATGGTGCGCGAGATGCTGCGCGGCGCGCTCGACGCATTTGCGCGTGCCGATGAAACACTGGCGATCGAAGTGATCCGCCGTGACCGCAAAGTCGATATCAAATACGACGATCTGATGCGCGCGCTGGTCGCACTCATGGCTTCCGATCCGGCGCATATTCCGCCCGCATTGAACCTGCTGTGGTCGGCGCGTTCGCTCGAACGCATCGGCGACCGTTGCAAGAACCTGTGCGAACACGTGATCTACATCGTGCGCGGCAAGGATGTGCGACACACGCGTATTGCACGCGAGGACGGGTTGTCTTCGACTGCGCAGTAAGCGTGTCCAGCGGCTTGCGCGAGCGCGTCCTCTCAGAATAAATCCCGCGTTTCCCGTTAAGCTGC
>JAYVTP010000430.1:0-1876 GCA_043788685.1 Pseudolysobacter sp.
CTGTTTCTGTCGGTGCGCCGCGATGGCAAAAGCCTCGGCGAGATGATTCGCTCCGAGCTCGGCAACGTCGCCGGGCTGATCGCGATGATCGGCATCCTCATGATTATGATCATCCTGCTTGCGGTGCTTGCGCTGATCGTGGTCAAGGCGCTGGCGATCAGTCCGTGGGGCACGTTCACGGTGATGGCGACGATCCCGATCGCAGTATTGATGGGCATCTACCTGCGCTTCGTTCGACCCGGCAAGATACTCGAAGTCTCGGTGGTTGGATTTTTTCTGTTGCTGCTCGCGATCTGGGGCGGTGGCGTAGTCAAAGACAATCCCGATCTCGCTTTGCTTTTCACCTTCGATGGCAAAGCACTCGCGTGGATGTTGATCGGCTACGGCTTCGTCGCTTCGGTGATGCCGGTATGGCTGCTGCTAGCACCGCGCGATTATCTGTCCACCTTCCTGAAAATCGGCACCGTGATATTGCTCGCCGTGGCGATCGTATTTGTGATGCCGCCGCTGCACATGCCGGCGATCACCAAGTTTGTCGATGGCAGCGGCCCGGTCTGGGCAGGCAGCCTGTTCCCGTTCCTGTTCATCACGATTGCGTGCGGTTCGGTCTCCGGTTTCCACGCGCTGATTTCCTCCGGCACCACACCGAAGATGTTGCAGAACGAAGCGCAGGCACGCTTCATCGGCTACGGCGCCATGCTCACGGAAGCGTTCGTCGCGATCATGGCCTTGATCGCCGCGTGCGTGCTTGAACCCGGCGTGTATTTTGCGATGAATGCGCCCGCTGCGTTGATCGGCACCACCGCTGACACCGCCGCAACCGCGATCAGCCAGTGGGGTTTCGTGATCAACGCGAGCGACCTCACCGGCATCGCCAAGGAAATCGGCGAAACCACGATCCTTTCGCGCACCGGCGGCGCCCCGACGCTGGCCGTGGGTATGGCGCAGATCCTGCACAAGCTCATTTCGGGCGACGGCATGCTCGCATTCTGGTATCACTACGCGATCCTGTTCGAGGCGTTGTTCATCCTCACCACGATCGATGCCGGCACACGCGTCGGTCGCTTCATGATCCAGGAGTTGCTCGGCACCGCAATCCCGTCGCTCAAGCGCACCGAATCGTGGGCCGCCAATCTCATCGCCACGGCATTGTGCGTGACGGGCTGGGGTTATTTCCTGTATCAGGGCGTGATCGATCCGCTCGGCGGCATCAATACCTTGTGGCCGCTGTTCGGCATCTCGAACCAGATGCTTGCCGGCATCGCATTGACCTTCGCCACTGTGGTGTTGATCAAGATGAAGCGCGACCGCTATATCTGGGTTACCTTGGTGCCGACGGCGTGGCTGCTGATCTGCACGCTTACCGCCGGCTGGCTGAAGATTTTCAGTGAGGATGCGAAGATTGGTTTCCTCGCCCATGCGCACAAGTTCGGTGATTCGATCACCGCCGGAAAAGTGCTGGTACCGGCCAAGACGATGGAAGACATGCAACGCGTGGTGTTCAACGATTATGTCGACACCACACTCTGCGCGTTATTCATGGCCGTCGCGGTTTCGACCATCGTGTTCGGCCTGCTCGCGGCGATCAAGGCGCGCCGCGAAACACGTCCGACCGCGCACGAAACTCCTTACGTCGCGATGGCGGCATAACACTGACATGCCGATCGACACGGACATCGTCACGCCCTTCCCCGCGCCTGCGCTGCGGGGCTGGCGTGCGCACCTGCAACATGCTTGGCGCAAGTCAGTGCAGGTGGCGCGCCTGTGCATCGGCGTACCGGATTATGACGTGTATGTCGCGCATCGGCGCCTGCATCATCCGCACGAGGCGGTGATGACCTACCCCGAGTTTTTCAACGAACGCCAGGCGGCGCGT
>JAYVTP010000431.1:0-3669 GCA_043788685.1 Pseudolysobacter sp.
GCCGGCAAGCACATGGTGCACCTCGTCGATAACGAGCATGCCGAGCTGTACATACCTCAGCAGCTTGAGTACCTGAACTTGTTTCTTGTCGACGCGATCGTTAGGTTTGTATGGCGCGAACAATCGTTCCAGGATCGCATTGTAGAAGCGCCCTTCATCGGGCGTCGGCGGTGCCTGAATCACCAGCACCGGCACGCGTATTCCTTCCCCTGCTGCATTGTCGTGTGCGGGATGCAGCGAACGAAATCGCTCGACCAGCATCGTCTTGCCGTTATTGGTCTCGCCGACCAGTAGCAGGTTCGGCATGCGGTGCGAAGGCGGGTAAGCGAGCAGGTCTTCCAGCTTGGCGAGTATGGTCTTCGACCGCGGATAGCCGATCCAGCGTGGTGAGCGGATGCGCTCGATGCGTTCCGCAACCGGCAACGCCAAGCACTCGGCAGCCGAAGCGGAAAGATGGCTCGGCTTATGCGCGGTCATCGCTGAGATCGTCGAGTTCGTCGAAGGGTTCTATCGTCGTCGTGCTCGGCTCGACCTTGGTCGCGCGCGAGTCGGCGGCTTTCGGCTTCGGCGCATTGGTTCCATCGTTACGGCGCTGCTGTGCGCGACGTGCCGCGCGCGTCTTGGCTTGCGCCGCATCTTCAATTGCACGCATACGCTCGTAGGCATCGAACAACGCGCGCTCGTCCACGGGCCGACCGGATTGCTTCACCAATCGCTCCGCTTCGCGCAATTCCCAGATGCTGATCGCAGCATGCGATGTGTCACGGTACGGAATCGCGAAGTAAGTGAGCAATTCCGGATCGTAGAACCAGATTGTGCTGATGTCGCGCGGATCACAGCGGAACAGGAACTTGCGCTTGTATTTAGTCGCCTTCGGATCTTTCGCGCCGATCCAGCGGCGCAGCACGTCGTGGTAGTAATGTACGTCCTCGATGACGACGCCGTAATCCTGAATCGTGCGTTCCTGAAACGGCATGAAGTCCAGCCGCAGCCGATCGGGTTCGGTGATGCGTGCCGGCAAGCCGACGCCCGGACGCTGCGCCGTACCGAACACGCCCTCGCGAAATTTATCGATCGGCGTCATGCCGAGCGAGCTATGTTCGCGTTGGTGATAGACCTTCGCAACGTAGGTAGCGAGCCAGTTTTCGAACTCGCTCAGCGTCAGCGTGGCTTTCGCATCCGAATCGTATTCTCCGCGTTGCTTCGGGTTTGAGAACGTCGTGCCCGGCAACGTGTGGATTTCCTGCAGCACCGTCCCGAGTAATCGTTCGATATGGCCGCCGAAATGTGGCCGCGCCACGGGTCGCCAACTGATATCGATTCCGTACTGCCCACAAGCGCGCTCGAGCATCTTGCCGCGGAACTCCTTCGCGTTATCAAGATGCAGCCCTTTCGGAATGCCCCACAGCGGCCACTCCACATCGATCTCGTGCTTGGCGAGCCACGCCTCTTTCGGCAGGATCGCGTGCGCCATGCACAACCCCGTGGCCATCGCGCCAGGCGGATCGAACGACACGTAAAAGCCGGCGACCATGCGGCTGAACACGTCGATTGCCAGCGTGATCCACGGCCGCCCGATCGGGCGACGATGGATGTCGTCGACCAGGATGATGTCGAGTTTGGTGTGATCGATCTGGATGATCGACAGCGGCCAATCCGCGCCGGGAAACTCGCCATCATTCGGCGAAAAAGCCTGCTCGGCGGCCTTGTTGCCGTGCCGGCGTTTGGTCTGGAAAGATTCCGACAGCAGCGCGATGCGATTGCGCACTGTATTCGGGTGCGGCGCCTCCAGCTCGGCATTGAGGCAACGATGCCGAACCGCCTCGCACACTTTGGTGATCGATTTGCGCTGGCTGGTGAGATACACATCCTCGATCGCCGCCTGAATCACCGCCTCGACCTCGGGCGAAAGTTTCAGTGCGCCCTTATCTCGGCGCTCGCACGGCATCAACGCCGTCAGGCGGCCCGCCGTCTCGTAGTTGCGCAGCCACGTGTACATGGTCGCCACGTGCACGCCGAACTCGTTACCGCGAGCGATGACATCGGCGCGTGTACGGCGACATTCGAGTAGCGGCCGGATGATTTCCAGGCGCCGCTGCGCGGTCTGCCAGTCTTCGTCGGGGACATGCTCGATGTCGATCTGTGGTGCCGCTTCGTCACTAGCCGCGAGCGGCGCCAGATCGGCGACGCGCATGCGCTTGACCTGCCCGGTATCGGCGTCGCGTACCAGGACCGAATCCAGATCGATGATGCGGGTAACGAAGCCACGATGGCCGGCGGCCATCACCTCCACACCCGAACGGATCGCAAAAGTCGCCGGCGTCGTGCTCATTCCTTGCTCCAGATTCGGCTGGTCATCGTCAATGGCGTATGCAGATCGGCGCCGATGCGGAAAGTGCCGACAAGATGCCACAACGCGGGCAACAGTTTCGCGCGATTCCACTCGTCGCGACAGACGGCCAGCAGCAACGCTTCGGGCGAGGCTTCTCGCAAATCACGCAGCGCCTCGCTCAACAACGCCACCTGACCGGGTTCCGGCGCCTGCGACCCGCGCACGAACGGCAGCAGGAACTTGGCGTTGGCGAGATACGGCGTCCGGATCTCGATTTCGGTCATGATCTTGAAGCGCCAGCCCAAACCGCGCGCATAGTGAACTCCTGCGCGAAGTTTCGGTCTGAGCTCGAGCCATTGTTCACGCAGGTCGTTGCGGTACTTGACCTCCACGAGTAACGGCACCCGCGCTTCGCCATTTTCCGGCCAGTATTCCACCAGCGTATCCGGTGTGTAATGGCGCAGCCGCCCGGCCTGACGCCATTCGATAGTCACCGGCTGGACGTCGAAATGTCGGACTTCCGGCGAGAATTCTAGGAGCGTCAGCAGATCGCGCTCTAGCGTGGATTCGAAATTCGCTGGGTCAACGGCTTTGCGGGATGCAATAATGCCGGTAACGTTGCGGTAGCTCTTGGGTACGCGACGAACGGACATATGTACTACCCAATCGCGATGAGCATTGTGATGGTTGAACCAGTCGCTTCGATCATAGTTGAGTAGTCGCGACGATATTTGTAGATATATGGTTTCATGGGTACGTCAGTCTAGTCGAACGTTGGAATTCACATATGTTGACGTTGCCTGATCCAGCTAATACATCGTGTCGGATCAACTAGTACCAAGTGATTCCACACAGCACTATTTGTTTCACCAAACCAGTTTTTTGCGGAGAGATGCAATGCGTAGACACCTACTCTGGATCGTCCTGTGTGTGGCGACGTTTGCCCAGGCCAAACCCGCCACCGACAGTCTTGGTGCACCGCTGCTCAAGGCGACGCCGGAGCAAGGTCAGGCAGCGATTCTCGCAACCAATTACTGGACCAAGTTCCACTACAAGGCGATTCCGCTCGACGGCGCGATGTCGGGGAAAATCTTCGATCATTACCTGAATTCGCTGGATGCCGAGCGACTGTTTTTTGTGCAGTCCGATGTCGATAAATTTCTGCCCGCGCGCGAGAAACTCGGCGAGGCGATCAATAGCCAGAATCTGACCGTGGCGTTTGATATATTCAATCTGTACGAGCAGCATGTGGCCGAGCGCACCGCGTTTGCGCGCAGTCTGCTGGCCAAGGGTTTCGACTTCAGCCAGGACGAAAGTTACAGCTACGAACGCGACAA
>JAYVTP010000432.1:0-3267 GCA_043788685.1 Pseudolysobacter sp.
CACTTCGAGGATGTCGCCGGCAAGGGCGCGAAGCAGATTCTGTTTTCGCAGGTCGATCTCGACCGCGCCGGCGAATACGCGGCTGAAGATGCCGACATCACCTTGCGTCTGCATCAAACCCTGTGGCCGAAAATCCAGGCTGAGGCAAGGCTGGCCAGTGTACTGACCGAGATCGAAATGCCGCTCGTGCCGGTGCTCGCGCGCATTGAGCAAAGCGGCGTGTTGATCGATGCCGACAAGCTGCGCAAACAAAGCAGCGAGCTCGCCTCGCGCATGCTCGAGCAACAACAGCAGGCGTACACCTTGGCCGGGCGGCATTTCAGTCTGGATTCGCCGAAACAACTGCAGACGATCCTGTACGACGAATTGAAGTTGCCGATGACGTTGAAAACGCCGACCGGTCAGCCCTCGACCAACGAGGAAGCGCTCGAGGGGCTCGCGCATTTGCACGAATTGCCGCGGCTGATCCTCGATTATCGCAGCCTCGCCAAGTTGCGTTCGACCTACACGATCAAGTTGCCCGAGCAGATCAATCCGCACACCGGACGCGTGCATACCTCGTATCACCAGGCGGTGGCGGCGACCGGACGCTTGTCGTCGAGCGATCCGAACCTGCAGAACATTCCGATCCGCACCGAGGAAGGCCGACGCATTCGCCAGGCGTTTATCGCGCCACCGGGCTGGCGCATCGTCGCCGCCGACTATTCGCAAATCGAATTACGGATCATGGCGCATCTGTCGCAGGACACCGGTTTGCTCGCGGCCTTTCACGGCAATCAGGATGTGCATCGCGCCACTGCCGCTGAAGTGTTCGGCGTGCCGCCCGAACTTGTCGACGGCGATCAGCGGCGCGCCGCCAAGGCGATCAATTTCGGCTTGATGTACGGCATGAGCGCGTTCGGATTAGCACGCCAGCTCGGCATCGATCGCGGCGAAGCGGCGCGCTACATCAAGCGTTATTTCGAGCGTTACCCGGGTGTGCAGGAGTTCATGGAATCGGTGCGTGCACAGGCGCATCGCGATGGCTTTGTCGAAACCGTGTTCGGCCGGCGCCTGTACTTGAACGAGATCAACTCGCGTAATCAGGGACTACGCGCGGGCGCCGAGCGCGCCGCGATCAACGCACCGATGCAAGGCACTGCCGCCGACATCATCAAGCGCGCGATGATCGATGTGGATGGCTGGCTGGGCGATCGCACCACACATGCACGCATGATCATGCAGGTGCACGATGAACTCGTGTTCGAGGTGCAAGCCGAGCACGTAGATGACATCGTCGCAGGAGTGAGATCACGCATGGCCGCGGCGGCGGAACTCCGCGTGCCGCTCGTCGTCGATATTGGCAGCGGCGACAACTGGGACGAGGCGCATTGATCGAAATATCCGCGCAACATGCTGATTATGAGGTCGATAAACGAAGCCTGAATCGAACACGCCGCGCATTTGAACTTAGACCCTCGCCCCCCGTCTAATCTGTCGGGTGTACGCAACGGCACCCCCGGATCATCCACCTCCCTGGGTGATCCACAGGATGACGAATTCTTCCCCAGATTCGTCTCCGCCCGCCCCGAAGGTCCCCCCTGGCCTTCGGGGCATTTTTTTGCCCACGGTTTTTATTTCACATCTATTTTCTTGCGCGCCGATCCGGCTCAGGCCAGATAACCGCCATCCACCACAAAACTTGCGCCGGTCACGAAACTCGCTGCGGGCGAACACAGGAACAGCACCGCCGGAGAAATCTCATCCGGTTGCGCATAACGATTCAGCGGCGTGGTGCGCAAGAACGATTTGAGCAGATCAGCATTCTGCGTAAGCGTGCTGGCGAACTTGGTATCGGTCAGGCCCGGCAACACCGCGTTGACGCGAATCTTGTAGGCTCCAAGCTCCTTGGCAAAACCCTCGGTCATCGACAGGATCGCCGCCTTGGTCATCGAATACACCGCTTGGCCCGGTGCCACGCGGCGACCATTCACCGAGGCGATATTCACGATCGATCCGCCGCGCTCGCGCATGCGCCGCGCCGCGAGCAGCGTGGTGTACCAGTAACCGCGAATATTCACCTGCACGGTCTTGTCGAACGCGCCGAGATCCATGTCCAGCATCGGGCCGAAATACGGATTGGCGGCAGCATTGTTGACCAGAATATCGAGCACGATATTTTTTGCGTCGAACTCGGCGAACAACGCATCGACCGCCGCGCTTTCGCCAATATTCGCGGCAATCGCGGTGGCTTGCCCGCCCGCGGCGCGAATGCCGGCTACTACTTGCTCGCAGGCTTCGATTTTGCGGCTCGAAACGATCACGTGTGCGCCATGCGCTGCGAGCAGTTCGGCGGTGGCCTGGCCGATGCCGCGGCTGGCGCCAGTCACCAGGGCGGTCTTGCCGCTCAGATCAAATAATTTGTCGGTCATGCAGGGCCTTCTTCGGCTGGCTGGGAATGGGAAGCGAAGCATAACAAACGCAGATTGTTGCGGACGCTGCTGCCTGCGCAACGGATGTCGTGCGCACACGTATTTTCGTCACCGACATTAGCGGCTGGGGGCAGTGGGACGCGTGCATGGCGAAGTTTTCGGTACGATCCGGCCGGTCACGGCGATGGTTGAAGTCAGTGCGCTGATTGCGCCGGATCTGCTGGTGGAAATCGAGGCGGACGCAATCATCGCCGATGCCCCGATATCCGCTGGATGATCGCATCGGAAATCACGATCTGCGTTGATCGCGAAGCACGTCTAGACAGTTTTCGCCCACCGCGCCCCGTTACAATTGCGGCATGGATGTTTCTCACCTGCTAGACGATCTCAACTCGGCGCAGCGCGACGCTGTCAGTGCGCCGCTCGGCCATTATCTTGTGCTTGCCGGCGCGGGTTCGGGCAAGACGCGCGTGCTGGTGCATCGCATCGCGTGGCTGCTCGAAGTCGAACGCGCTTCGCCATTTTCCATTCTCGCCGTCACCTTCACCAACAAGGCTGCCGGTGAAATGCGCGCGCGCTGCGACGGCCTGATCCAGCACGGCACGCGCGGTCTCTGGGTCGGCACGTTTCACGGCATCGCGCATCGTTTGCTGCGCCAGCACTGGCGCGAGGCGAAACTGCCGGAGACGTTCCAGATTCTGGATTCCGACGATCAGTTGCGCATGATCAAACGTATCATCGTCGCGATGGGGCTGGACGAAGCGCGTTATCCGCCGCGGCAGGCGAGCTGGTTCATCAACAACGCCAAGGACGAAGGCAAACGCGCCGATACGATCGACGCCGCGGGTAATCCGCA
>JAYVTP010000433.1:0-1626 GCA_043788685.1 Pseudolysobacter sp.
AATCCAGAGCTGATGTTTGACTAGCACATCGGCCAGCGCGGCGACTTCTTCTTCGCTGTAAACCATGCCGGTCGGATTCGACGGATTGTTGAACAGCAGCAGTTTGGTCTTGGGCGTGATTGCCGCTTCGAGCTGAGCAGCGGTGAGTTTGTAATTCTGTTCGGCGGGGCATGGTAGCAGTACGGTCTTGGCGCCAAGAATATCGGCAATATCGACATAGCTGGTCCAGTACGGCACCGGGATCAGAATCTCGTCGCCCTCGTTGAGCAACGCATACATCAGATTGAACAGCACGTGTTTGGCACCGACACCGGTCGCCAGATTCTTGCGCTCGTAACCGTCGAAACCGCCTTGTTTCAGATGCACCAGAAACGCATCGAGCAAGGCATCGGAACCGCGATTCGAACCGTACTGGCCGGAGTCATGCGCGAGCGCATCGCGCGCCGCTTCATACACATGTTCACCCGGCAGAAAATTCGGCACGCCGATCGAAAAACTGATGATGTCGCGGCCGGCGGCCTTGAGCTTTTTGGCTTTTTCGGCGACGACCATGATCGCGCTGGGCTTGGCCCGGCTCATACGCTCAGCTAATTGCAGCATGGGGAGATTCTCGTGGTGGGTGGAATCGAAGTGCCGTGTTGCGGCGCAATACTCTAGCATAAAGAGTGCATAATCATGCGCCGTTTCTGCGCGACAAATTGTGCGTCGAAGATGCGCGTGGTGCTGGTACTTTCGGCATCTTGTATCGCGCTTGATCGCCCTTATTCTGGCGCGCATCCGCTCCACGCGACGGGCCGTTTTATCAAGGATCATCATGCAAGGCAATGAAATCAAAGCAAGACTTCCGGGCTTGATGCCAGTCGCGGAAAACTCCACCGACTTCGGCATCCTCGGCGCGATCAGTGCATCGCATTTTCTCAACGACATGATCCAGTCGCTGATCTTTGCGATCTACCCGGTGCTGCAGAGCGGATTCGATTTGAGCTTCGCCCAAATCGGCATGATCACGCTGACGTATCAGATCACCGCCTCGTTACTCCAGCCCGCAGTCGGCTTGTATACCGATCGCAATCCACTGCCGTATTCGTTGCCGATCGGCATGGGTTTCACCCTGCTGGGCTTATTACTGCTTTCGGTCGCGCCGACGTTTCCGCTATTGCTGCTTGCCGCCGGATTGGTCGGCATGGGTTCGTCGGTATTTCATCCGGAGTCCTCGCGTGTCGCGCGCATGGCTTCGGGCGGACGCCACGGCCTCGCGCAATCGGTGTTTCAGGTTGGCGGCAATATGGGCTCGTCACTCGGCCCATTGCTGGCCGCATGGATCATCGTGCCGCGCGGTCGTAGCAGTGTCGCGTGGTTTTCGCTGGCTGCCCTGCTCGCGATTTTTCTGCTGTTGAAAGTCAGCCACTGGTACAAGCTGCATCGCCACGGCGTGCGCGGCAAACCGCAAGCGCGGCGCGCAGACCAGCCGATTTTGTCGCGCGCAAAAATATTTTGGTCACTGCTGATCCTCGGCCTGCTGATTTTCTCGAAGTATTTTTATCTGGCCAGCCTGAGCAGCTATTACACGTTTTACCTGATCCACAAATTCGGCTTGTCGGTACAAAGTGCACAAGTATATTTGTT
>JAYVTP010000434.1:0-8349 GCA_043788685.1 Pseudolysobacter sp.
GCGTTGCGTCACGAAGCCGCGCAGTTGCTCGACTTTGCCAACGCCGCAGAAGAATCGCTTGCGACCAAGATGGCGACGAATCCGCAAGCGGTGCTGGATTTTCTGCATGACCTGGTCAAGCGCGCCAAGCCAGTCGCGGAAAAGGAATTGACCGAGTTGCGCGCTTTCGCCGCAAGCGAACTCGGAATTGGTGATTTGCAACCGTGGGATGTCGCCTATGCGTCGGAAAAATTACGGCTGCAGCGCTACGATCTCAGCGAAGAAGAATTGAAACCGTTTTTCCCGTTGCCGGCGGTGATGGATGGTTTGTTCGCGATCACCCAGCGCGTGTTCGGCGTGAGTTTGCGCGAGCGCCGCGATATCGATGTGTGGCATGCCGACGTGCGTTTTTACGACGTGCTCGATGCGCGCGAAAATATCATCGCCGGCGCGTATGTCGATCTGTTTGCGCGCAGCGCCAAACGCGGCGGCGCGTGGATGGATGTGTGCCGCACGCGCTTTCGCAACGGCGCTTCGGTGCAGTTGCCGATTGCCTATCTGACCTGCAATTTTGCGCCGCCGACAGTGGATGCGCCGGCGCTGCTGACGCACGACGATGTGATCACGCTGTTCCACGAATTCGGCCACGGCCTGCATCATCTGCTGACCGAAGTCGATTATCCGGGTGTCTCCGGCATTGCCGGCGTGGAGTGGGATGCGGTCGAATTGCCGAGTCAGTTCATGGAGAATTTCGCGTGGCAACGCGACGCGCTGGATCTGTTCGCGCGGCATTACCAGAGCGGCGAAAAACTGCCCGCAGAATTGTTCGAGCGCATGCAGGCGGCGCGACATTTCCAGGCGGCGCTGTTCCTCGCGCGTCAGCTCGAATTTGCGCTGTTCGATTTCCGTCTGCATCTGGAATTCGATCCGGCGTGCGGCGCGCGGGTGCAGGAACTCGCACGCGAGATTCGGGGCGAAGTCGCGGTAATCCAGCCACCGTCGTGGCAGCGTATGGCGCACAGTTTCACGCACATTTTTTCGGGCGGATATTCAGCCGGTTATTACAGTTATCTGTGGGCCGAAGTGTTGTCCGCCGATGCGTTTTCGCGCTTCGAGCAGGCCGGCGTTTTCGACGCCGCAACTGGTGCCGATTTCCGCCGCAGCATTCTCGCGGTTGGCGGCTCGCGCCCGGCGCTGGAATCGTTCGTCGAATTCCGCGGCCGCGAACCGGACGCCGAAGCCTTGCTGCGCAGTTACGGTCTCGCCGCCTGATTCGTTGCGTGCGCTCGCATTGATCGGAACGCAGGCAACGAACGTCCTCAGAAAACCGGTTTGCCTTCGGCGCTCGGCAAACTTGCGCCCAGCAACTTCGCCAGCGTCGGGGCGATATCGCGCATATCGATCTGACCCAGCGCGTGTGCCGCCGGAATGCCCGGACCGCTGATCAGAAACGTCGACTGCATCTCCGGCAAATCGGCGCGATAACCGTGCATGCCAAGATATCGGCTGGCACTCAGCAGCGGCGCTTTCGGATCGGGCGCCATCTCGTAATCGAGTTTGAAATCGAGCCAGTAATCGGCCTGCGGATTGCCGCCGAGCGCGGCGATCTGTTCGCGATCAAGCACCCGATCGATGCCGAGATCGGGATTGCCGCGCAGCTTGTCGAGTAAGCTCACCACGCGCTGGCGCACCGCCGTATCTTTCGGGTCGCGCAATACGATCGCGGCGGCGCCGGCGTTGTACCACGGCGCGGCATCCCAGCCGCTGATCTGGCCGCTCGCGTCGAAGCGCAACAGACCAGCATCGGCAAACGCTGCAAACAGATTCACATCGTGATGCAGCGGCGCAAAACCGTGATCGGAAACGATGCAGATCACGCTACGCGGATCAGCCTTGCGCGCGGCGTTTGCTAGTGCAGCGACGATGTTGTCGAGGCGTTCCAGCGTGGCGTGCGCGGCCGGCGTATCCGGCCCGGATAGATGCTGTTGATGATCCAGCGCAGTGAAATACGCGGTCATGAATTGCGGATGTTTGCTCTCGATCAGGCGCACCGCAAAACGCGCGCGATTTTCATCGCCTTCAATACTCTCGTCGATGCCATCAGCGTATGGCCCTAGCTCGTATTCCATGCTGTCGAGCAGGCCCGGCGTGGCCAGTGCCTTCAGCAGTTTTCTATCGTCCGGCATGCCGCTGCGCCAGATTTGCGGCAGATTGAAATCGACCTGTGCGCCGACACTCACCGGCCAGTGTTCATTCGCGGTACTCAGGCCGGCGTGATGCGCCGCATCCCACAATGTCGGCACGCGGATATCTTCGGCATACCAAGCCCAACCGATCTGATTTTTCAGGGTCGGATCAAACGTCAGATTGCTGACGATGCCGTGTTTGGCCGGCGACACGCCGGTGATCAGCGTGGTGTGGCTCGGATAGGTCAGTGTGGGCGTGACGCCATGCACTGCGTTGGCGTAACTGCCTTCGCTGAGGAAGCGCCGCAGGGTCGGAATTTTCAGTCCGCGTTGCTCGGCTTCGAGCACATCGCCGGGACGCAAGCCGTCCAGTGAAATCAGCAGTACCGGCGTGTGTTGTGCCGCGTTTGCGGCGAGCGGCAGACATAACGCGAACAGCCAAAAAAAACGTGAGCGGTGTTTCATGGGAATCCTGTTTTGACGCCAGCCAATGACGCACATCGACGCATGGCTGCCGCCTGGAGGATCGGCCGCCATGCGCGATGCGTGGGGAACGAGTTACCAGCGCAGATCGACCGACGCAAAAACCTGTCGTGGCGCGCCGGATAGCAGAGTGGCATTGGTGCCGGGTGCATCGTCCTTGGCAAAACCATTCGTGCCGACCGTGGCGATGTAGTTCTTGTTGGCGAGGTTGCTCACACCGAGGCTAATGCGCATATCCTTGCTCCAGCTCAGATCGGTACGCTCGTAGCTCAGCGCCGCATCGAACATCCAGTAGCTCGGAATGGTCTGATCGTTGAGATAGGTGTAGTAGCGCTTGTCGGTATATTTCGCACTGAGATTGGCACTGAAGCCGCTGAGGAAACGATAATCCAGCGAACTCGAAAACAATTTTTTTGGCGCGTCGACCACTTGTTTTCCGGCAATCCGGACCAGCTCGCCGTTGAAATAATCGGAACGATATTTCGAGTCGTTGTAGGCAAACGAATTCAGCCAGCTCAACGACTCGATCGGCTTCCACAACAGCGCGAGTTCCACGCCCTGATTGCGCACCTTGCCGACGTTGGCAAACTGCGTGGGGCAACTCTGAATTCCGGGGCACGGCGAGATCAACAACAGACGATTGCTGAACTCGGCGTTGTACACCGTGGCCGAGGCCTGATACGTCTCATGCGTGCTGCGAACACCGGCCTCGAACGAAGTGGATTGCTCGGGTTTCAAGGTCGACTGCGCGGCGGTGAAAGCGGCCGCACCAGCCGACCACGGCCCGGCCAGCCCCGGCGTGAATGCCGATTGATTTTTGTTGTAATTGGCGAACACGTCTTCGTGCTCGGCGAACGTGTAGCTCGCGCCGATCTGCGGCAGGAAATTGTCGTCGGCCTTGAGCGTGCCGGCGCCACGCGTGTTCGGAATCAACGACACGCCATCGGTGCTGATGTTCTGTGCCTTGAAACCGTAGTTGATTTTCAGGCGATCATTGAGCAGCGTCCACGTGTCCTGGATATATGCCTGCTTGGTTTCGGTACTGAAGCGCTGCTGGAACTGCGTGTTGAAAAAGTTGGTGTAGAAATGGGTATCGTCGATCGGCCCGCTGAGGGCGATATAACCGCGCTGATCGTTGTTGTTGGCCTGCTCGTACCAGAATCCCGCTTCGATGGCATGCGCACCGAAATCGAAATTCAGCGCCGTTACCGCACCATTGCGCTCGAGGCGATAATCCGAAACACGCAGCGAAATCGGCGTGCCGTCCGGCGAGGGTTTGTATGGCGTGAACCAGTGGCCTTGACCCTTGTCGGTGTGGTTGTACAGCGTGGTGCGCAACGAGATGTTGTCACTCAACGCGAACTCGCCTTTCACGCCGATCAGATCATCGTGGCGAATGCCGCGCGCGCTGTAATACGCATCGTCGATGCTGGTTGTGCCCGCCGGCGCAGTGCCGATGTGATTTGGACCGTAATAGTTCGCCGCCTGCACCGCCGCCGCCCAGTTCGGCTGGAAATTATCCCAGCGGTAGCCATCGCGCTTGATCAGATCCAGCGACAGATCCTGATAATCGGTTTCGTCGCGATTGGCGATATCGAAAAATGCGCTGATCTTGTTGCCGCCCCACTGATACACCACCTTGGCGTTGAGCATGCTCTGATCCTGCGCGCCATCGCCACGCCACTTGTCGGTGGTCGTGCTGGCGCCGGCTAGGTACGCGCTGAAGCCGTTGCTCTCGCCGGTATCGGCGCGGATGAAACTGCGCCGTGCATCGTTGCTGCCAAAGCCTTGCGAAATGCGCACGCCGGCGTCCTTGGTCGGATCATCGGTGTGCACCGCGATGGTGCCGCCGAGGTTGTTGCTGGATGGCATGCCGAGCGCGCCGCCGCCCTGTGCGATTTCGATGCTGCGAATATTTTCGGCGAGGATCGAACGATTCACCGACAAGCCGTTGTCGGTCGAATACGCGCCGTTACCGAGCGGAATATCGTCCAGCGTATAACCCAATTGCTGGCGATTGAACCCGCGAAACGTGATGCGCTGCGACCACTCGTACGTACCCCACGCATCTGCCGATTCGAAATACACGCCGGGCAATTTGTCGAGCACCTTGAGCGGACTGGTACCGAGCGCGGCTTTCTTGATTTCCTCGCGACCGACCGTCTGCACCTGACGTGTGCTGCCTTCGGAAACCACCGAAATGGTGTCGAGCTCGGAGGTAGCCGTGGCCGCATCGGCTGGCGCGGCGGACGATGCCGCGTTCGCATCCGGCGTAGGTACAGCGGTCGTATCCGCGAGCATCTTGGCCAGGGCGTTGCTGCCGTGGCAGAGCACGGCAAGACTCAAGGCGATAGACAAGGGATGGCGAGTAAATTTCATGGCGGCGGTTACCTGGATCGGAGAATTCGGCAAACGCACGCATGGCCCGGCGTTTGAAAACGCGAGTCAGCGGCGTACAAGCTGCGCATTAGGCGTCAACAAAATGTCAGGCGAGTTGCAGAGAAAAGTCGCTGCGATTGCACGCGCTGTAAATCGGCGAGATCGCCCGCATCTTTACGCTGCGCAATATCCATTCGCCATGTCTCACAATTGCGTCGTTGGCAAAACCCAACCGCGCTCTGCATTGCGCGATAATGGGCAGGTAGGAGCAATGCTGTTTCGCGATTGCTGCGGCGCCATCGCATCTACAAAAATGCATCTCCGCGCAGACGCGATCCCGCACAGTGGGCGCCGCGCTGCGTTGGGATTACGATGTCCACCCGAACAAAAGCTGATGTCTGACCGATGAAGATCGCGACCTGGAATGTCAACTCGCTGAACGTGCGCCTGCCGTACCTGCTCGACTGGCTGCGCGCGGCCACGCCGGATATCGTCGCGTTGCAGGAAACCAAACTCGAAGATGCACGTTTTCCGGCCGGGGCAATCAGCGAACTCGGTTATCACTGCGTTTACTCCGGCCAGAAAACCTACAACGGCGTGGCGCTGCTGAGCCGCGAACCGGCGAGCGATGTGCTGACCGATATTCCGGGCCTCGACGATCCGCAGCGGCGCATCCTGATCGCGACCATCGGCGATCTGCGCATCGTCAATCTGTACGTGGTCAATGGCCAAGATGTCGGCACCGAAAAATACGCCTACAAACTCGACTGGCTGAGCAAGGTCACCGCATTCCTGCGCGAGGAATTGCAACGCCATCCACGCCTGATCGTGCTCGGCGATTTCAATATCGTGCCGGATGATCGCGACATCTACGATGCCGAGGCATGGCGTGGCAAGATCCTTTGTTCGGAACCCGAACGCGCGGCGCTGCAGGGGTTGTTCGATCTCGGCCTGCACGACAGTTTTCGCCTGTTCCAGGCCGAGGCCGGCCACTACAGCTGGTGGGATTATCGGCAGGCCGGTTTCCGGCGCAATCTCGGCCTGCGCATCGACCTGATCCTCGCCAGCGCAGCCTTGCGCGAGCGCTGCCGTGGCGCCAGCATCGACGGCGGGCCGCGCGGCTGGGAGCGACCGTCCGATCACACGCCCGCACTATTGGAGTTGAGCGATGACTGAGCAAGACTGGCCGGCCGTGCTGGATGATGCGGAGCTGGAAGAACTCGATAATTTTTTGCGCGCGCACGCCGGCGACGATGATCTGCTGCTCGATGGCGTGCACGGATTGCTGACTGCGGTCGGCATCGGGCCGGAACCGATCACGCCCGAAGAATGGCTGCCCGAAGTGTTGCACGAACCGTTCGTCGATGCCGAGCATGGCAAGCGTATTCTCGAACTGATTGCCCGGCTCAACGAATCGGTTCTGCTCGAAATCGAGTCGGACAGTTACGAGCCGATCCTCGGCGAAGTCGAACTCGAAGACAACGAAACCACGCTCAGCGCGAATGGCTGGTGCGAAGGTTTTTCGCGCGGTGTGGACATGCGCGCGCGCGCTTGGGAAACACGCCTCGCCGCCGATTCGCAACTGATGGAATTGCTCGGCCCGATCATGGCGCTGGCGGTGGAAGAAGGCATCTTCACTGCCGACACCGAGTTCGCGCCACTCAGCGACGAGGAATACGAAGAGTGTCTCGCGCAGATACCTGCCGCGGTTTTCGGCATCGGCCAATACTGGAATCACGAGCCGCTGAGCAGTCTGGAACAGGCAACCGCCAAGGCGGCGAATGCAGCGGCAGCGGCGAAAGGCCCGCCACGTCGGCGCGGCGGACGCTGGGTGCATTGAGTGAAATCCGCCGATGCAAGCTGACAAGTTTGCACTGATCAAGGCGGTATTCGCCGAGGTCTGTGATCTGACGGAACCCGAGCTGACCGAGCGCCTGCAGCAACTCACCAACGACGCCGATGTCAGCGCCGAAGTGCGTGCCCTGATCAGCGCGCAGTCGACGCAGACCGATCGTTTTGCGCAGCCGATTCGCCAGCTGTTGAGTGCGGTGGCGAGCGAGGATCTGAAAGTCGGCGATGTGCTCGGACCGTGGAAACTGGTCGATGAAATCGGCCACGGCGGCATGGCCACGGTGTTCCGCGCGCAGCGCAGCGACGGCCATTTTCAGCAACTCGCGGCGATCAAACTCTTGCGTGGCATGCCGAGCCTGCGCGCGATCGATTATCTCGCGCAGGAACGCCAGATCCTGGCAACCTTGGCGCATCCGAATATCTCGCGCCTGCTCGATGGCGGTGCCACGCCGCACGGCCAACCGTATCTGGTCATGGAATACGTGCGGGGCGAGCCGATCGATACGTATTGTCGCGAACGGCACATTTCGACGACGGAAATCCTGCGGCTGTTTGTCGTGGTCTGTCATGCCGTGAGCTTCGCCCACCAGCGTCTGATCGTGCATTGCGATCTGAAGCCGAACAATATTCTGGTCACGCCCGACGGTCGTCCGCTGCTGCTCGATTTCGGTATCGCGCGCTTGCTCGAAAGCGGCAACACGCCGCCGCCCGATACAGTGCAGGAAACCAGCGATGCGTCGAACAGCTCGACGCCGCAATTGAAACTCACCGGCTATGCCTACACGCCGCGCTACGCCAGTCCCGAGCAGCGTGCGGGCAATGCGGTATCGACCGCGACCGACATCTACAGTCTCGGCCTGATGCTGGTCGAGCTGCTCACCGTAAAATCCGCGGCGGCGAATCAAAACCTGGAAACGCAAGCGATCGCCGATCCCGAACTGCGTGCGATCGCGACCAAAGCCAGCGCTACCGATCCGCTGGAACGCTATGTCACTGCCGATGCATTCGCCAGCGATATCGAACGTTTCTTGCGGCGTGAACCAGTATTGGCGCTGCAACCATCGGCGTGGTACGGACTGCGCAAATTCGTGCAACGGCGCTGGCCACTGGTCGTGACGGCAGCCTTGTTCGTGCTGACCGTGGCCGCCTTCACGTTGCGCGTGGTGGCCGATCGCAATCGCGCCGAGCTGGCCGAACACGATGCGCTGGTCGAGCGCGATCATGCGCTGCAGGCACAGACTTCGTCGCGCCAGATCAGCGACTTCATGGTGTCGGTATTCAATGGCAGCAACCCCGATGCGGGCGGCGGCGAAATTCCCACCTCGAAGCTGGTCGAGCAGGCGCTCGGTCGCATCGATACCGAACTGAAAGGACAACCGGCCGCGCAGGCGGAACTGGTCAGTACGCTCGCCGGCGTGCAGGTGGTGCTCGGCAATGCCGAACCGGCGCGCGCCAATTACACGCGTGCGAT
>JAYVTP010000435.1:0-3358 GCA_043788685.1 Pseudolysobacter sp.
ATGATTTCACCGAGCGTTCGCGCCGAGGTTTCGCGCGCATAACGCACCTTGTTGTCGTCCATTTCCTCGACGCGGCCGGTGTACACCACGCCGCATTTATCCGAGACGAGAATATTTTCGTAACGCGCGCCGAGCTGCACCAGCATGTCCAGGCATGCGAGACCAGCCGCACCGGCGCCGGACACTACGAGCTTGACGTCCTCGAATTTTTTGCCGACGACGTACAACGCATTCGTGATGGCCGCACCGACGATGATTGCAGTGCCATGTTGATCGTCGTGGAACACCGGGATCTTGACGCGCTCGCGCAATTTGCGCTCGACGTAAAAACATTCCGGCGCCTTGATGTCTTCGAGATTGATGCCGCCGAAAGTCGGTTCGAGCGAGGCGATGATGTCGACCAGCTTGTCGGGATCGAGTTCGTTGATCTCGATGTCGAACACATCAATGCCGGCGAATTTCTGGAACAAAACACCCTTGCCTTCCATCACCGGTTTGGCGGCGAGCGGACCGATCGCGCCGAGACCAAGCACGGCAGTGCCGTTGGTGATAACCGCCACCAGATTGCCGCGCGCAGTGAGGCTGGAAACCTGGCTCGGATCCTCGACAATCGCTTCGCACGCAGCGGCCACGCCGGGCGAATAAGCGAGCGATAGATCGCGTTGCGTGACCAGCGATTTGGTCGGCGCGACCTTGATTTTTCCGGCAGGCGCACGCCGGTGATATTCGAGAGCAGCTTGTTTGAGTTCTTCGGCAGTGGCCATGGGCAGACGCTGTGTGGCTGAGACGCCGGGCGGCGTCCGGGGATAACGATGATGGGTACGGAAGCGGCGATAAATCAGGCTTCAACACACCTGTAAAGACTATAACACAGCGTGTTTATGCCTCTTCAGCGGTCTCGGCGAGGTTGCCGCGACGCGCGAGAAATTCCTGCTCGACACGATCCATGTGGATGCGATTGGCAAATAACGAAAACGCCAGTTGACCGGCCAGCCCGCGCGCGCGACTGAGCCAGTGCGGCACATATAGCGGCGCCTTGATCGTGCCGTCTTCGAAAAACGGTTCGAGCCGCAACGCATCCATCAAGGTCATCTTGCCGGCAAAAAGATTGCGGCAAACATGGAAACGTCGATGCTTTAGCGCGAGCCGGAAATAGGTGTGCACCGAAAGCAGCCCGTGCAGATAAACCGTATCCTTGGTGAACGCCGCACCGCCGGTCAGCGGCACGCCACGAAACACGCGCATCGCCGAACTGAATCCATCCTGCTCGCTCTGGCCTTCGCCGAGAAAAAACCTGAACACCTCGATGAAGTCGGCGCCGCGCAAGGCCATGTCGATCGCGACGATGCGCAGCGAGATGCGCTGCATGCGTTCAATGTCGATCTGCCCGGTGATAAGTTCGGCGAACGTGGCCAGGCCTTCCTGCGTGGCGGTGATGCGCGGCGAGTTGCGCGCGAAGCTGCTTAGCACAGGCTGTTCACGACCATTCAGCGCGGTCAGCGAATGCACAAAAGCCTCGTGTTCGAGCAACTGGTGCACGTCGTATTCGGAGAACTCGGTGGCGGAACGCAAACGAATCCGGGTCGGCCCGGCGGCGGCCTTCGATACGAGATCGGGATCGACCACCACGCTGATCTTGTGATGCACGAAAAACGCATCGATCTGCTTTTGCAGCGTCGCCTGCACCTGTTCGGCACTGAGATGATATTCGGCCTGATCGATCAGATCGCCTTCGCCGAGTTCGTGTGCGATCGAAATGAAATGTCGCGCCGCATCGACATTGTTGACCTCGCTGCCGGGCAACGAATCACCGGGCTTGCCGTACAACCGGATCGAGTAGTCCGTGACCTTCGCTGACCCAAGACTTTCCAGCAACTCGGTGGCGATGCGCCACGATGAAATCGTGCGTCGCAGATAATCGCCGAGCGGATGTTGCGCATCGCAGGCAGTGTGAATACTTGCCAGCTCGGCACGAGTGGTGCTGTAGTCATGCGCCGCGTAGGCGATGCTCGGCAAGCTTGCGTTACCGCGTCGCCAATCCTGCAGAAATTGCTGTTGCGCGGCGGCAGGCCAGCTCACCGAAGCGAGCAGATGAATACCTTTGACCGCGGCGACGAGGCGCCGATCAAGCGTGGCGTAATAAGCAGAATCATTGTTGCCGGCGGTTGCTATGTCCATGCGCCAATACTGCCCTGACCGATGCGGTCTGGCAAGTTCAGGCGCATCACGCCAGCAGGTTGGGGATCAGCGTTGGGAGCGCAGCAACGGCAAGCCGGCGGACAGCGCCAATAATCCGCTCAGCACAAGTACGGACCACAACGATAGTGCGGGCAAGGCTGGCGGATCGGCGTCGATACGCGCACCCAGAACCTGGAACAACAAATCGGGAGCTACGACATGACCGACGAAATTTCCGGCAATCTGGCAGTTGGCGAAGGTAGCCCAGCTCGGACATGCCGGACCGCCCGGAAAATGTCCGCCAGGATTGCGCCAAACCGCTGGGCTATCCGACTGCGTGGTACGCGCTTCCCAGACAAAATTGCCATTCACGCTGAAGTTGCTGAGCGCCTGTAACTCCACCCAATAATGTCCGGCCGGCAATTTGCATGCGGTCGGAAATATGACGCTCATGACGTTGCCGGACGAATTGAAAGTCGGCACGACGTTGTTCGCCTGACAGAACACCACCTTGTCGTTTGGCAGACCGTTGCCGTCATCGGCGACGATATTCACGCTGGCGGCCTGCGCTGCGGGGTTCTTGCCGTTATCGGTGGCTACAACAAAATTGATCTGGGTGATTGACCAGCCGGACGCATCGGTAATCACGATATCGTCGGCGGCTTGCGTATCCAGCGTACCCGGCGTGGCGAGCAATTGCTGCGCGGATGCGCCAAGCGGCGGCACCGCATTGCTGGTCTGGTCGTGCAACACCAGGGCGCCTGACTGAGTCACCGGCATCACCAGCGGGCTGACGGCAATCAGCGCGCCGGCGCGCGTGTCGACCTGCGCGAGCGCGCTGGCGCTGACGCATGCCAAGGCGATAAACATCATATTTTTGACTGACATCAACATGCAAATACGCCCAGGCACAGCCCTACAACCTAAAATTAACAGAAATACGGCGCGCGACCAAGTACCAAATGTGTGCAGCTCGCACAAGAATTGTATTTACGCGCGTCAACCTGCTTTGAACGTCATTCTCGCGAATGCGGGATCCCGCTCTTGTGGCCAGTGATAAAGCTGGGCTGGGCTGGGCTTCGCTATCGCCCTAACTCCATCCGTACTTCTCCGCCGTGCGTTTGTTCAACGCCTTGCCCGGCACACGGCCTTCGGCCTTGCGCTTGAGCTGGGCTTCGAG
>JAYVTP010000436.1:0-2872 GCA_043788685.1 Pseudolysobacter sp.
CACATAATCCAGCGTCGCCTGATTCGATTCGCACATCTCGCGTGCCAGATACAAACCCAGCCCCGTGCCGAGTTCATGCGTGGTGTAGAACGGCTCGAAGATACGCGTGGCAACGCTCGATGGAATGCCCGGGCCGCGATCGATGATCTCGATGATCGGCGCAACATTCGGGCCGCCGCGTCGTGCGGAAATAGTTACCGATGCGTTCTGCTCGGGCATGCGTCCATAGCGCAACGCGTTCTGCACGAGGTTCCATAACACTTGCTGCAATTGCTGCGGATCGATCAGCGCATTCACCGGCTGTGGTGACGGCGTGGCGCGCAACTGATCCGATCCGAGCACGTGATTGGTGCTGTAGTCGGTGATGAACTCCTGCACCCAGCGATTCAATTCGATCGGCTCGGGGCGTGATGGTTCGCGGCGAGCGAGTTGACGCACATGCTCGATGATCTGGTTGAGTCGCCCGCAATGGTTGATTACGATGCCGACCAGATGCTGATCGGTGATCGCCAATTCTTCGGACTCGGCGAGCAGTTGTGCCGCGTGCTGGATCGCCGCGAGCGGATTGCGAATCTCGTGCGCGATGCTGGCAGACAGGCGTCCGAGCGATGCGAGGGTAAGTTCTTCGGCGCGTCGCGACAGCAAGGCGTTGTCATCGAGAAATACCAGCACGGCGCCGTTGTCGTCCTGCGGCGTGAGTCGCGTGAAGCGCGGGATGCGCTCGCTACCATCTTCGGCGGTGATCGGTTGGCTGGTGTTTTTTTGACCTTGGCGCCAATGTCGGAGCCGCGTGACGAGTTCTGCCGAAAGATTAGCGAGATCCTGCACGCCGGGTTTTGGCGCACCGAGCCAGTTGCGTGCGGCCTCGTTCATGCGGTGCACGCGATTTTCAGCATCCACCACCAGCACACCGGTCTTGATGCGACGGATGATGAGTTCGTTGATCAACGCCAGATTGGCCAGATCCAGCCCGCGTTGCGTCGCTAATTGCTGCGTGGCGCGCATCTGTTTGCCGAGAATGCCGCTGAGCAATGCGGTGGCAAAATAACCCAGACCAATCAGCCCCAATTCGAGCGGGCTGTGCTCGGAACCTTCAAGATATTTATAGATGTTCTGCGCCAGCACACCCATCGATGCCACGGCGGCGAAAAAGAACGCCATGCGTGGCGTCAGCAGCACCGCACTGGCGCCGATGTTCACCATCAACAACATTGCGATGCTGTTGATCGGATCGCTCAGCGACAACAGCATGAGGCTGCACGCGACGATATCCACCAGCATCGCCGACGTCACGATCAAAAACATCGGTTGCGATTTGCGCCGCACATACGAAAATGCGATCAGCGTAAGCAACAGATAAGCGATCGCATTCACATGTGCCAGCCACGGATCAGTGAACTCGATCTGTTTTGTAACCAACGGGCTGAACGTCAAACCGTTGATGATGCAGGCTTGCAGAATCCGAAACAGATGCAGCGCATACAGCTCGCGATGCGGCTCGCCATCAGCCTCGTTGGCCGCTATGAACATCGGGTCGGCGCTGCGCATGTCGGCAGCAGTATTCGGGGTTGTCGGAGATTTGACGCGCGGATCGCTCATTCTGCTCAAGCCCGATCTGGGTGCGAAAAGTAGGTCTGCAAGAAGACAGCATTGCGGTTGCGCGACTGCCGACAAACAGCGATCGCCACGCGGCCGCACAATGGCTGGAGCACTCACCAAGTATAGTCAGCTCGCGAACTCAGGCGCAGATTAGTCGAAAAGACTTTTTTTTGTTGGAGGCTTTGTCCACAATACGCGATTGACCTGCAGGAATCCGGCATCGCGCCGGTAATCCATGTGCAGACTTCTTTGCTGGCACGCGCTGTTCGCACGGCGCCAGCCTCCGCTTTTCCAAGCGTTTCTTCAAGGTGTATGCATGAACTTTCACGAGTATCAGGCTAAAGAATTGTTCGCGGCTTATGGCATTCCGGTGCCAGCCGGTCGGGTTGCGGAAACGCCGGAGCAGGCGGTCGAAGCCGCCAAGGTGCTCGGTGGCGAGCAGTGGGTTGTCAAGGCGCAAATTCACGCGGGTGGCCGCGGCAAGGCCGGTGGCGTCAAGCTGGTCAAGACCTTCGATGACGTCAAATCGGCTGCGGCAAAAATGCTCGGCACCAGCATGATCACCTATCAATCTGCCGGCCGTGCATTGCCGGTCAACAAGGTGCTGATCTCGGAAGCCAACGACATCCAGAAGGAGTTGTATCTTTCGATTCTCGTTGATCGCGCGACGAAGGCTGAGGCGTTCATCGCTTCCGCTCAGGGCGGTGTCGATATCGAGCAGGTCGCCAAAGAAAATCCGGAAGGCATCCTTACCCTCGAAGTGAACTTCGTCCAAGGCCTGCAGCCGTATCAATGCCGCAAGCTCGGTTTTGCGATGGGCTTGAATGCCAAGCAGGTCAGCCAGCTGACCAAACTCATGCTCGGCCTGTACAAATTGTTCAACGAGCAGGATCTCGCGCTGGTTGAACTCAATCCGCTCGCGATCGTTGCCAATGGCGATTTGATGGCGCTGGACGGCAAGGTCGATTCCGATGACAACGCCGAATTCCGTCATCCGAAACTCGCCGCGATGCGCGACGAAACCCAGGAAGACGCGGCCGAGGCGATTGCGGTCAAGCACAACCTCAACTACGTCACGATGGACGGCAACATTGGTTGCATGGTCAATGGCGCCGGCCTGGCGATGGCGACGATGGACGTAATCAAGCTCGCCGGTGCGGAGCCGGCGAACTTCCTCGATGTCGGCGGCGGCGCGACCAAGGAACGCGTGACCGAAGCGTTCAAATTGATTTTGTCGTCGGACAAGGTCAAGGCGATCCTCGTCAACATTTTC